>JAZDIW010000372.1:0-4905 GCA_043804575.1 bacterium | reverse complement strand
CGGTATCTTCATCAAAAGTTACCATTTATTAGGGGGACAGAGAATAAAACGTGATCATCCTATATTTCTTGTTTTTGACTGTCAAGAGATTCTACAGCTTCTACAGATTATACATATTGACCATATCTTACTTTTGATTACACTTGTGAGGTGCACCCTATCCAGCAAAAATTATTGGCTCTTCTGAAGGATCAAGGTTCAATTCCTTTGAAATATCGTGAAATCGGAAGACGTATCGGAGAAAAATATCCTCAAACTGTTAAACATCATATTGAAGCCCTCAAAAACTCTCAGCTCATTATTGAACAAAACAGCATTTTACGTTTGAATTCCAAGGATATAACAAACAAGAATTATCTCAATATCCCATTTTACGGTCTTGCCAACTGTGGGGAAGCAACTCGCTTTGCTGAGGATAAAGCAGAGGGATTCTTGAGGATCTCGCGTAGTGTCTTGCCCGGTAAATCGCCAAAGAATCTCTTCGTTCTTCGTGCCTCTGGCAATTCAATGAATATGGCAAGGATTGGGCTGCAGAAGCAGGGCATTGAGAATGGCGATTTTGTTATTGTAGATTCACAAGAGCGTCATCCTGTCGATGGTGATTACATCGTTTCGATCATCGATAGCTGTGCGAACATAAAGAAGTATCGGTACTTGCTGGAGCCTCAACAAGTCCATTTACTCTCAGAATCATCTGATGCGTACCTTCCGATAGTACTACATATATCTGATAATTTTCATGTAGTGGGCAAGATTATTGGTGTCATTAAGAATTTCGATAATCCCTAGGTTCGGATACCATCAAAGTAATACCTTCTTCGTTATGGGAATAGAACTACTGCCATCATCGATTCGTAAGTACTATGAGATCCATGAATGGAAACATGCGTGTGCTATCATAAAAAATGACTTTCCGAATGAATGGGATGACATCATAAACGTGCTAGGTGATTATAAATTATGCAAGAGTTACATGAGTAATCCTGGAGGGGGAAAATCCGCATCATCAAAATCTTTGGATACAGCATTTTATGCGTTGGGTTGGGAAGAAAAGAAGTTTGAAACTAAAATTGTTGTTGATCATCGAGAAACGATTACGCCGACCCACAAGGTTGACTGCTTCAAGAACAAGATCGCGCTTGAAATAGAGTGGAGCAACAAAGATCCATTCTTCGATAGGGACTTAAATAACTTTCGTCTTTTATTCGATTTAAGAGCTATTGGAGTCGGTGTCATTATTACAAAATCCGACGAATTGCGTAAACTTATGGAACGACTCAATGTTTGGAAAAAATATGGGACCACGACCACTTGGATGAAAAAACTGATACCAAGAATAGAAGGTGGTGGCGGGGCAGGTTGTCCGATTCTTGTCTTTGGCATTACCAATAAGCTCTATGACAAAAATTGCTAATCATTCGTCAGCGGCACAGGCCTTTTTTAAGGAGGTCACAGCGAGGAACCACTATAATACCATCTTGGCAGATCCGCCTTGGAGATTTACGAATCGAACGGGAAAAGTTGCCCCAGAGCACAAAAGATTAAATCGCTATGAGACTCTTTCGTTTCAGGAAATTGAGGAGATCCCCGTTGCGCTTGTCGTGGCCGAAAAAAGCCACCTGTATCTGTGGGTGCCGAACGCACTTATTCCAGAAGGATTGAGAGTTATGAAAGCATGGGGCTTTAAGTACAAGACGAATATTATTTGGCACAAAGTTCGAAAGGATGGCGGACCTGATGGTAGAGGTGTTGGATTCTATTTTAGGAATACCACCGAGGTTATTCTGTTTGGTACAAAAGGAAGCATGCGAACGCTTCGGCCCGGGAGAAGCCAAGTCAATATCATTAAATCTAGGAAGCAAGAACACTCGCGCAAACCCGATGAGTTATATGACATCATTGAGGAGTGCAGTCCTGGCCCATACTTAGAAATGTTTGCACGAGGCAGTAGGTTGAAGTGGGATGTATGGGGTAATCAGGCAGAGAATTATGAACCAAATTGGCCCACCTATAAAAATCACAGTCAAGCGAACAGAGTTCAGAGAGCACTCATTGAAACCGGAGATTTGATACTCGTTCCCTGATTTCATCGGGACATCAATAGTTGGGTTGATATTATACAGATAGAGCCTCGATGAGTTCCCCGTTCGTCACACACCGCACGCCAGATCGTTTGATATATGCGAGAAATTCCTCCAGCGGCTCCCAAAGACGGAAGCGCTCCAGTTCCTCGCTATGACCATAGAGATGGAAGAACGGGGCATTGATTTTCTGTGCGTGGTCAAAGCATGCAATCGCGAGCTTGAGCCAGCTCGTCCGCGCGGAGTACGGGATGCCGATGGCATCGAGCGCTTTGCGGTGGATGCGAAGCGGGCAGAGCGGATCGAGGAGAAATTTCCAGAGAGGCGAGAGAGATCCGCGCACGGGGAACGGCATCACCTGCATGCTCATGGGAAGCGTGAACGGATCGGAGGCGGAAAATTTCCACGCCTGCGTCGACCTCGCCCCCCGGAATCCCGCTTCCTTCACGAGGAGCCGGACGGAGTCATTCCACCGTCCTTTCGGGTAGCAGAACATGGGGCATGGCCGTCCCGTAGTCCGCTCCACCCACTCTTTGCTTCCGCGGATTTCATGCCGGGCGTCTTCTTCAGGAATCAGCGTCAGCTTCGGATGGGTGATCGAGTGGGCGCCGACTTCATGTTTGGTTGCGAGTGATCGGATTTCTTCAACAGAGAGCATGCGTCGTTCATGCTGTACCGCCGGGCACACGTAGAATGTTCCCGTGCATGTGTACTGGTCGAGGAGTGTTGCAATCCGGAGGTCCGGTGCATAGCCGTCGTCCCACGAGGTGGTGAAGAGCATGAGTTAAGGATTAGGGTTAGGATTAGGGTTAGTGGGAGGGCAAAGGGGTCGACCAGCAGCAGCCGCTTGTGGTGAGCGCAGCCGAACCATCCAGGCTGCGGTTTCACGGAGGCTCAGAGCGCCATATAGTTTCTTCCCTGGAATTTTTCCGGATTGAGGATTGCTTTCAAATCGAAGATGACGCCTCCCTCCTTCGTCGCGGCGATCAGTTTTTCCTCAGTGTCTCTGAGATATTCCCGGTGCGGGACGAGGAGGAGAACGGCGTCGTAGGGGCCGCTCGAGAGCGAACCCGGGGTGAACCTCATCTTCTGTATCCGTTCGGGCGAGAAGAAGGGATCGCAGACCTCCACTCTGCACCCTGCGCGCGTGAGGGCGGCAATCACTTCCCCGGATTTGCTGTTCCTGTTGTCTGGTACGTTCTCTTTGAACGTGAGGCCGAGCACGAGCACACGCGCATTCTTCGGGGTAGGTAGTTCCCCGAGGACGAGATCGGCGACGTGCGATGCCATCGCATCATTGATCGCGCGGCCCGCCGCGATAACCTGCGTCTCCATCCCCATCTGCCGCGCCTTCTCTACGAGGTAGTACGGGTCCACGCCGATGCAGTGGCCGCCGACGAGACCGGGAGAGAAGGGGAGGAAGTTCCACTTCGTCCTCGCCGCTGCGAGGACAGCCTTCGTCTGGATCCCGATTTTTTGGCAGAAGAGAGCGACTTCGTTCACAAATGCGATATTGATGTCCCGCTGTGCGTTCTCGATTGCCTTCGCCATCTCCGCGACCTTGATACTCTCTGCGCGGTGGATCCCCGCCGTGATGACAGAGCCGTAGAGGACGCAGAGCGTATCGGTCGTCACGTCATCCTGACCGGAGACGATCTTCTTGATTTTCGTGACGGTGTGCTCCTTGTCTCCCGGGTTGATGCGTTCCGGGGAGTAGCCGAGGAAGAAATCCTTTCCACAGGTCATGCCGGATGTTTTCTCGAGGATTTGTCCGCAGATCTCCTCGGTCGTTCCCGGGTAGACGGTGGATTCGTACACGACGATGGATCCCTTCTTCATGACCTTCCCCACGGTTTCGGTACCCGCCTTCAGGATGCGGATATCGGGCTTGTTCGCATCATCAATGGGGGTCGGGAGCGCGACGATGAAGATATCTGCCCCCCTCAGATCTTCATCTTGATCCGTATAGCGGATATTCACTTCTTTTAGCTGTTCATCCGTGAGTTCGTTCGTCCAGTCATGTCCTTTGTTCAGCGTCTTGATGCGTTCCGCGCTGATATCGAAGCCGATGACTGGGTATCCTCCTTTCGCGAAGGCATGGGCGAGAGGCATGCCGACGTAGCCGAGACCGATGATTGCGATGGTGTGTTGCATGGGGGAAAGATACAAGAAACAGGGTCCGACATCCAAGAAACAAGATACCCTTCGACTCGTCGCTCCACTCCTCGCTCAGGGCAGGCAAGATACAAGATCCAAGATACAAAAACCTTTTCGTCGCTTTCCACTTCTCCGATTCATGTATAGGCTTTGCACATTGCCTTTCAGATTCTTGAAACACTATTTTTTCGGTCGCACGCATCGGCTGCACATCCAATTCTTCCGCTATCTCTTCGTTGGGGGTTCCGCCTCCATCGTGGATTTGGTGGTCTTCGCACTCCTCGTGCAGCGCTTGAACATGCACTACGCCTTCGCCGCCGTCATCGCGTACATAGCCGGGCTCGTCTGGAATCAATTATTCTGTCTGCTCTGGATCTTCGAGAGTTCACGCGGAATCCTCAGGGATTTCCTGCTCGCCTTCGTCATTGCCCTCGGCGGCCTCCTCTGGACGGAGCTCTTGCTGTGGATGTTCATCGATCATTTCGCTCTGCATGCGGTGGTCGCAAAATTCATCACACTCTGGATCGTGCTCCTGTGGAACTTCTTCATGCGGAAGTACTTCGTTTTCCGTACCACTCGACCGACTTTCGCATCCCCTCCTCGAGAGTGACGGACGGGGCGAACCCGAGACGGAGGCGTGCTTTTGTCGTATCTGCAGTATAGATCG
>JAZDIW010000371.1:0-17877 GCA_043804575.1 bacterium | reverse complement strand
CTCGAGCTTGGGAGTCTCCGTGAATCAGATTTTTGCGGTGCTGTCACGCTTGTTGGGTTTTCAGAAGCCCCCGAGATATGCACCCGCCCGGCCCGGAGAAATCTACAAGGTCTATCTCGATCCATCCCGCGCGGAGAACCTCCTTGGCTGGAAAGCCAAGACCTCCTTTGAGGAGGGACTGCAATGCACGCTGGAATGGCACAAGAATCGTCTTGCTCGAACCGAGGCACAGACAAAGCGATGAGTCCCGCTCTTGACAAATCGCGAGCTTTTTTTGCCTGGAAGAAACACAATTTTGGATAGCCATGGTCATTACTCAAACACCCTTGCGAATCAGTTTTGCGGGAGGGGGGACCGACTTAGAGGAATTCTACAAAGACGGCGCCGGCGGAGTCATCAGTTGTACGGTTGACAAGTATATTTTCGTGATCATCAAAGAACGCTTTGATGAGCGAATCGTCTTGAATTATTCGCGCAACGAGACCGTCGATGGCGTTCATGAACTCAAGCACGAGCTCGTCCGCCATGCGATGATGATGACGGGAATAGAGAAAGGCGTGGAAATCTCCACGCTCGCGGACATTCCTTCGGAGGGCTCGGGCCTGGGTTCGTCGTCGTCCTTGACCGTGGGTTTGTTGAATACTTTCTATATGTTTCAAGGGGAACAAGTAACCGCAGAGCGCTTGGCCGAAGAGGCCTGTCGGATCGAGATCGAACTCTGCGGAAAACCCATCGGCAAGCAAGACCAATATATCGCTGCTTATGGCTTCTTGCGGCGATTGACTTTTCATCCCGACGGTCGTGTCGACGCCCGAAAAGTCCCCATTTCCGACACGGTCTTCAGGCGGTTCGCTCAGAATCTCATGCTCTTCTATACGCGCCGCACACGACAGGCATCGGAAATCCTTCACGAACAGCGGGACAATACGAAGTCGCGAAGAGCTCTTTTAGAAGCGATGTTGCCTATGATTGAGCGGATCGAGCGGGCGCTTCTCGAAGGCGAATTCGATGAAGTGGGACGGGCTCTTCATGAAGGCTGGACACTGAAAAAGAAGATGGCGGACAAGATCAGTGACAAGCAAATCGACCGAATCTATGAGCGAGCGCGTGGGGCAGGGGCTCTGGGAGGAAAAATCACCGGTGTAGGTGGCGGCGGATTCATGTTGCTCTATGTTCCGTTTGAGAAACAGGATGCGGTGCGCGCCGCGCTCTCGGACCTCTACGAGCTTCCTTTCTTGTTGGAACGGGACGGCAGCAAGGTGATCTTCAATCTGAAACGCTATCCCTTTAAGTGAGACTAAGCTCAAATGCGTGAGTTCTTGAATAACTATCTTGAGCGTCTGCGCCGCGTACTGGACGAAGTCTCGCCGGAAGATGTCGGCCGGGTCGCCGAGGTTTTGGAAGAAGCCTTTCGCCATGGAAAGAGCGTGTTCATCTGCGGGAACGGAGGCTCGGCGACGACGGCTTCCCACTGGGCCTGCGATTTGGGAAAAGGCACGGTCACGGCGGGGAAGCATGGATTTCGCGTTCTTTCCATCGGCGACAATCCGGCACTCCTGACCGCCTATGCCAACGATTGCGGCTACGATTCGGTGTTTGCCGAACCCATTCGCTCGTGGGCAGAGCCGGGCGATGTGGTGATTCTGATTACCGCGTCGGGCAATTCACCCAATGTTCTGGCCGCGGCCAAGGTCGCCCGAGAAATAGGATGTACAACGATTGGCCTGATTGGTTTCGGCGGCGGAAAGCTCGCTTCCATGGTGGACCATCAAATCACGGTGAGCTGCCGTGACTACGGGCCCGTGGAGGATCTGCACATGATTCTTGATCATGTGATCAGCGGATTCCTACGACAGCGATTCGCGGAAAAAAGAGACGGCTGAATTTCCATCATGCAAACATTCCATCCTTGCAGGAGTCTCGAATGAAACTTGCCGTCATTGGAACGGGATATGTTGGATTGGTGACCGGCGCCTGTCTGGCGGAGACAGGTCATCATGTTATTTGCGCCGACATTGATGCCAACAAGATCTTGCAGCTTCAGAATGGGATCATTCCTATCTATGAACCGGGCTTGGAAGAGGTTTCCGCGCGCAACCGAAAGACGAAGCGTCTTCATTTTACGACAGACATCGGCGAGGCGATTCAGAATGCCCAGATCGTCATGATCGCCGTCGGAACCCCTTCGCTTCCTTCGGGTTCGGCCGATTTGTCGGCGGTCTTTGCCGTGGCGGACATCATCGCCGAGAATTGGAGTGGATATAAGGTTATCGTGAATAAGTCAACGGTGCCGATTGGAACGGCGGATCGCGTCCGGGAACGGATTGGAAGCCGCGTCAAAGGGGATTTCGATGTCGTCTCCAATCCGGAGTTCCTGAAGGAAGGAGATGCCGTAAATGATTTCATGAAGCCGGATCGCATCGTGATCGGTGTAGGCAGTGCACGCGCCGAGAAACTCATGCGGGAACTCTATACCCCCTTTGTCCGCACAGGCCACCCGGTCATCGTCATGGATGTGCGCTCGGCCGAACTGACCAAATATGCCGCCAACGGCCTCTTGGCCACGAAAATCACCTTTATGAACGAGATGGCGAATCTATGTGAACGGGTGGGAGCCGATATCACACGGGTGCGGCTTGGCATCGGCTCGGACAAGCGCATTGGAGAGCAATTCCTTTTTCCCGGAGTGGGCTATGGGGGTTCGTGTTTTCCCAAAGATGTGAAGGCCATTATCAAGACGAGCCGTGAGAATGGCGTTCCGTTGAAGATTCTCGAGGCCGTCGACGAGGTGAATGCTCATCAGCGGCTTCGCATTGCCGTGAAGGTCACCGAGCATTACGGAGAAGATCTCTCCGGAAAGACCTTCGCGCTCTGGGGATTGGCCTTCAAGGCTCGCACCGATGATATGCGCGAGGCCGCCTCCATTTATACCATTGAGAATCTTTCCGCGAAGGGAGCAAAGATCCGAGCCTATGATCCCCAAGCTCTCGCAGAGGCTCGAAAAATCTTTGAGGATCGCATCGCCTACTTCGAAGACAGCTACGAGGCGGCCCGAGGTGCGGATGCCCTTCTGATTCTTACGGAATGGGCGGAATTCCGCGAGCCCGATTTTGAGGTACTGAAGAACCTCTTGCGCGAATCCATCATCTTCGATGGGCGCAATCTCTATGAGCCGGCCCGCATGCAGGAGATGGGTTTCACCTACTATTCCATCGGGAGAGCATAGGTAGTGTGCCGCGCATAGGCCGAAGCGTTGCGTTGACAATCGCCCTGACGGGTCTGGTTCTTTCTTGCGCGAAAATGGGAAATCCGCCGGGAGGACCCGAAGATATACAAGGACCCCAAGTGGTGAAGACCTTTCCGGAACCGGATGCTGTGCGTGTTCCCCGAAAGACGGAGGCGAGGATACGATTCGACGAAGCGGTCAACCGTCGAGCCGTGGAGAATTCCATCTTTCTATCCCCGGATCCTCGGGACCGACTTCAATTCCGTTGGCATGGAAACGAACTGATTGTTCGCTACCTTGACTCCTTAGCGCCTGAGCAAACCTACGAAATCATTCTTGGCTCGCAGGCACAGGACATCCGCGGCAATCCGATTGGCCGCCCCTTCTCCTTGGCATTCTCGACAGGAGACCACATTGACCAAGGACGTATCTGGGGTCAAGTCGTGGGCGAAGAGAGACCACAAAGCATTCATCTATGGGCCTATGTGCTGGGCGACTCCGCGCCTCCCAATCCACAGATAGATCGTCCCGCCTACCGGACGCAGCCGGATGCCTCCGGTAGCTTCTACTTCTCCCACTTGCGAGCCGCGACTTATCGGGTTTTTGCGGTCAGCGATGTCGGACTGGATGGATTATGGAATCCGCCGACGGATCGCATCGGAGTGCCACCTTGCGATGTGGTTGTTACGGATTCCTCCCAATCCTATCTCAGCTTTCAGCTTAGTCTTTGCGATACGAGTTCTCTGCAGATTCGAGGGGTGATTGCGAGAGATGAGCGGCAACTCGACGTGCGGTTTTCAAGGCCGATTTCTGCCACACCGAGATTCTCTTTGGAAAATCTCTTGGGGGATACAGTTTCTATTCTCGCTGCATTCGAGAATTCCATGGATTCCATCTGCTGGCAGCTCGCGGCCGAGCGCCCGATGACAAAAGGCAAGTGGAGACTCACAACCGTTCTCCCGGAAATGGATAGTCTTCCAAGCAAGACATTTGTCGACACCGTAATGGTTCATGGACTTAGTGATACGACTCGACCCAATATCGCAAAACAGCGGCCATTGTCAAGAGGTTGGCTCGTGGATCCGCCGTCTTCCTTCGAGTTCTATTTCTCGGAAGCCATCCGCCCGAATGATTCCATTGCGGGATTTTCGCTTCGAAGTGATTGGCCGGGCGATACTCTTTTTCTTCATTCGCAGTGGTCTGGTGCGGCTCACTTGTCGCTGATTTCTTCACAACCTCTGTCGCGAGGCAGAAGTTACACCGTAGCATTCAATGCGGCGGCCTTCTCGGACTTCTCCGGCAATCGGTTCGGAGATACGATTTCGGCCTTCACTTTTCCGGTTCTTCCGAGCGACAGTCTGGGTTCCTTGTCCGGGATTCTGAATGATCTGGACAGCAGTCAGCATGTGCTCTACGCTCGGTCGCATCCCGCGCGGCAATTGGTGCGGACTCTGAAGAATGTTCTGCCGGGAGAATTCCTTCTCGAAGATCTTCCGGCGGGTTCCTATACTCTCGAGGTGCTTCGAGACCGTGATGGTTCCGGTGATTTTTCGCCGGGAAGCGTGATTCCGTGGCGATATGCGGAATCCTTTTGGATTCCTCAAGATACTCTCTCCGTTCGTCCTCGATGGGACCGCGGAGGAATTCTGCTGAATTTTCCAACCTCACAATAGAGATAGGCCATGATACATGTTGTCATAATGGCGGGCGGGATCGGAGCCCGCTTCTGGCCGAAAAGCCGCAGGAGCGCCCCGAAGCAGCTTCTGGATTTCTTCGGAGAGGGCACGCTGATCGAAGAGACCGTTCGCCGCGCGCTGCGTCTCACATCGCGGCAAAATGTCTGGATTGTCACGAACAGGCCCCTGAAGGACGCCATTCAGAAACTCCTGCCCGAGTTCGAGGATAGCCGATTCATCCTCGAACCTGTTGGGAAGAATACCGCTCCGGCTATCGGGCTTTCGGCCGTCATGCTTGCTCGACAGGATCCCGATGCCGTCATGGTGGTGCTTCCGGCCGACCACCGTATTCCGGACCCGGAGGCGTTTGAAGAGGCCATTCACTGCGCCGTCGCGGTTCTATCGGAGCGAGAGATGTTGGCGACGATTGGCATTCATCCGACGCGCCCGGACACAGGGTACGGCTACATCCAGGTGGATACGGCGACATCTCTGATTGCCCCCGATGTCTATCGCGTCAAGACCTTCGCCGAAAAGCCCAATCTATCAACGGCAAAGCTCTTCCTCCGGAGTGGCGATTTTCTCTGGAACAGCGGGATGTTTGTCTGGAAGGCCTCGGCCATCCTGGAGCAAATCGCCGAATTCCTTCCGGATCTTCACAGCGGACTTACGGAGATTGCCGCGGCCTTGGATGATGAAAGAATCGGCGAAGTTGTTCAGCGGGTTTATAGTTCACTGAGAGCAATTTCGATTGACTATGGCGTCATGGAGAAGGCCTCGAATGTCTGCGTTGTGAAAGGAGAATTTCGCTGGAGCGATGTGGGGAGCTGGGAAGAGGTCTGGCGACTTTCCGAAAAAGACGAGAAAGGAAACGCCTTATGCGGTGGCCATCTTGCGATTCATTCTTCGAATAACCTCGTGGATGCCCGGGACAAATTCTATGCGCTTTTAGGTGTGGATAACTTGGTCGTCGTCGAAACGGAGGATGCGGTGCTCATCTGTCCGCGTCAGATGACTCAGGAAGTCCGGGAAATCGTGGATGAGTTGGAAAGACGCAAAGCCGCTCGATATCTATAGGCGTGAGACAACCCTCGATAGTTCGGCGGAACTCGCGCAAGGAGCCTGGGAGCCATTTTTGGGGATGTGGAATGCCTCGACAACATGCCATGAGGCCCGAGACACTCTGTGCTGAGCTCGAGAATGCTTTGCTTCGGTTGGGGTGGAAGATTCGGCAGGAAAAAGGAAATTTCCATGGCGGTTCCTGCCGAATTTCCGGTCAGCGGGTGATCATTTTCAATCGCCGGCTGAATCTGGAAGAGAAGATCGAAATCTTCTCGCAAGCCTTGGCACAGGAAGAGACAAACGGGATCTATCTCCTGCCCGAAATCCGGCAACTTCTCGAGGCCTACTCCATAGAGGGGAGACAGAAACGAACATCATCCGATTCATAGTCTTGTTTCGAAGTCGTTGATACAGGAACATGGAGAGATGGGCAAGCGGCATTCTGAGCGCTTTTTCAAGAACCTCGAGCGCTTCGGCAAGCGATGTCTCATCTCGCTTGCCCGTTGGGTGTTTCGCTTGCCTACTCCGTCTGTTCTTGACACAACGAAGTGTCATCGCATCCTTGTTGTACGCCAGGACAATCGCCTCGGCAATCTGGTCTTGATCGAACCCTTCCTTCGAGCCTTGCGCGGCGGTCTGCCCCAAGCGCATGTGGCTCTTGTTGTGGCCGAGAAATTCGCCGAACTCTATCTGCCGGGCGTCTTAGTTGATGAGGTGATTGTCTTTCCGCATTCGCGATTGGCCCAAAATCCACTGCGGCTTCTTGCGTGGTTGCGTGCTTTTCGAAGAAGACGGTGGGATTTGGCCATTGACTCTGCCCACCCACGCACCGTCTCAGCGACAAATCTCCTGCTTGTAGCCTGCTCGGCGGCGCGGTGGCGCCTGGGTTTCACCCGAGACGGAAGCGAGCGCTTTTTCAATCTGACGGTGCCCGCGCCGAGTCCGGGTTCTTACATCGAAGAGCAGCTTCTTTTGCTGCGACCTCTGGGCATCGAAGCGAGCATCTCGCGACCCCGCCTCGGCTTGCCTGCGGGCCATGAAATCCTCGCGCGAAAATTTCGACAGGCTTTGGGCTTGGGAGAATGCGAAAGCGTCTGCGGCGTGTGGATTGGAGGACGCTATGACAAGCGCCGGGACCTGAGCGAATTCGTCCGGCTCTATCGTCACTTCGAGGATGAACAGCCGAGACGCTTCTTTCCTGTTCTTCTCTCCGGGCCGGATGAGGAGGTCACGATAGAGCGGGGGGTTCGGCATTATCGTTTCACAGGCCCCATCTGGGAGCTTGCGGCGGCTTTGAAAACTTTGGCGTGGTTTCTCTCCATGGACTCGGGCCCTCGCCATCTGGCCGCGGCTCTGGATGTCCCCTCGATCGGGCTTTTCCGAGGCGGTGCTCAGGCCGAATATGGCCATGCCGATGGACGGAATCATTTCGACTTCTCCGTGGATCATGAGCCTGACCTCTTCTCGAAGGTCCTCTTGGCGGTCGAAATCATTCATGAAAAGAAAACTTCCGAGAGTCCGAACAGAATCTCTACGGCGCAAAATGCCGAAGTGGAGAAGGATCTCAAACTTGCGCAATAGCGTTCTCGTGAAGACACCATTCTCGCAGCGAAAATCACTGTCATAATGCCATCTGAAGATTCCCGATTGTTGGATTTCAAAAGCGGGTCTCGGCTTGCTCTTGCCAAGGTCTTGACTCTCGCGGAGAATCGCGCGCCGGAATGTGCCTCCTTGCTTTCGGATCTGGCCGACAACATCGGCCATGCGATTCGACTCGGAATCACCGGACCTCCCGGCGCGGGAAAATCCACGCTCATCTCCAAACTCATTCAGCATTGGCTTGAGAACAACCTTACCGTGGGGGTTCTCGCCGTGGATCCCACCAGTCCTTTTTCGGGAGGAGCACTGCTTGGAGACCGAATCCGAATGACAAGCGTCGGCATGGATTCGCGTGTCTTCGTGCGTTCTCTGGCAACGCGCGGAAGCACGGGCGGGCTCGCGGGCTCCGCCGCCGACATGGCCGACCTCATGGATGCGTTTGGTTTTGACCGGATTGTCCTGGAAACAGTCGGAGTGGGTCAATCCGAACTCGAAGTGATTCAGCATGCGGATACGACCGTCGTGGTTCTTGTGCCGGAGTCGGGCGATGCCATTCAAGCGATGAAGGCGGGACTCATGGAGATTGGGGAGATCTTCGTTATCAACAAGTCCGACCGCGAAGGTGCGGCGCATTTTGCTGTTGAGTTGCAGGCGGTCATGAAATTGAAAGAGTGGAAAGGGTGGACGCCGTCCGTTCTCTCGACTGTCGCATCCACGGGAGAGGGGATTCCTGAACTTGCCAAAGAACTCGGGCGACATGTGGAGTACTTACGGAAAGAGAATCTTTGGGAACAGCGTCGTCTCGAGCGTGGCCGAAGAAAGTATCGGCAAGTTGTTGAAGATGAAATTCTGCAAGCCTTCTGGACGGCAAAAAGAAAGAGCTTGCTCGATGAGGCCGTCACCCAGGGGAAATCGGCCTATGCTCTGGCGCGGGCGCTTCTTCTGGATGTGATTCGCGAGATACGCCGGGGGCGCCCGAGACAATGATGTTTACAGTGCTTCCGTTTTCTGCGGTTGCTCGGCCGCGAGTTGACCGCAGGCGGCCTGACACTCCAAACCGCGACTGACCCGCAAGGTGACATCGAGTCGGGCGGCACGCACTCGTTCGTAGAAGGCACCAATCCGTTCTTCCGAGGAGGGAATCCAATCGCATCCGGTGGGGTGGAGGCGGATGAGATTGAGTTTGGCGGGAATGTTTCGCAAAAGTTGAGGAAGGGCTGCCGCATCTTCCGGTCGGTCATTCAGATCTTTGATAAGGATATATTCAAAGGTGATCGGATAGCGCGTGACATGGGCATAGGCGCGCAGAGTCTTGAAGAGGAGAGCCAGCGGATATTTTTTGCTCATGGGAATGATTCGAGAGCGCTGCTCGTCTGTCGTGGCATGCAGAGAGACCGCAAGTCTTGCGGGCATTCCTTCGCGGATGATTCGTTCGACAGCGGGAACAATTCCGATGGTGGAGACCGTGACATGGCGCGGTGACAGGCCAATCCCCGATGAATCCGTAAAGAGCCGAACCGCTTTCATGGAGGCGTCGAAATTGCAAAGAGGCTCTCCCATTCCCATGAAAACAACATGAGAAATCGCGGTTTTTTCTTCCTTCTCGATTTCGAAGACCTGGCTGACCATTTCCGCCGCCGTGAGATTGCGGTGGAAACCCATCTGCCCCGTGGCGCAGAAGGCACAGTTCAGTGTGCAACCCACCTGAGTGGAAATACAGGCTGTTCGCGAGGAGACGCCGGGCAGATAGACACTCTCGATACAAAAACCGTCCTTCAATTCGAACAGATATTTTCGCGTTCCGTCCGGTGCCTTTGGCGAAACGCGAGCGACACGCACGGTTTCGATGGCGGACACACGCGCAAGGGTCATTCGCAGTTCTTTCGGCAGATCCGTCATGTCCTCAAAACCGGAGGCTCGCTTGGCAAAAAGCCACCGGTAGACTTGCCGTCCTCTATAGGCGGGATACCCCAGCGATACGAGGAAACTTTCCAGCTCTTGCGGCGTTAAATCTCTCAGATTCACCATCTTTTTCCCGAAAGAAACTACTTGCCAATATAGCCACGGATTCCGCGAAAATCAAGCATGCCGTTTGGAGACATAATGACAAACACTTCCTCTTCTGACTTGGAAATCCTTCACTCCCTCAATGAGGCTCACGCAACGCTGAAGAAAGAAATCGGTAAGGTCATCGTCGGCCAGGAAAAGGTGATCGATGAGCTGCTCGTTTCGCTTCTGGCCCGAGGACACTGCCTTCTGGTAGGTGTTCCGGGTTTAGCCAAGACACTTCTGATTTCGACCCTGGCACAGGTCCTCGAACTGAAATTCAGTCGAATTCAGTTTACGCCGGACCTGATGCCATCGGACATTACAGGAACCGAAATCGCCGAAGAGGATCGCGCGACAGGGCGGCGCGCCTTCAAGTTCGTTACCGGGCCCATCTTCGCAAATATCGTCTTAGCCGATGAGGTGAATCGCACACCCCCAAAGACCCAAGCGGCGCTTTTGCAGGCGATGCAAGAGCATGAGGTTTCCGCCGCGGGCACCACCTACAAACTCGATGAGCCTTTCTTCGTGCTCGCAACGCAGAATCCCATCGAGCAGGAAGGCACCTATCCCCTTCCGGAAGCGCAGCTCGACCGGTTCATGTTTAATCTATGGGTGGACTATCCCTCGGTCAGCGAGGAAAATGAAATCGTGCGAACGACGACCAGCCGGTATTCGCTGCCGGTTGAAAAGGTGATTAGCGGGAAACGAATCATTGAACTGCAGGATTTGGTGCGCCGCATTCCGGTGGCAGACAATGTCATTTCCTATGCGGTGAATCTTGTTCGACGAACGCGGCCCAAATCTGATGATGCACCGAAATTCATCAAGGATTATATTGCCTGGGGCTGCGGGCCGAGAGCTTCTCAATATCTGATTCTTGGCGCAAAGACACGAGCCGCGTTGGACGGTCGCCCGACGCCGGAGATGGAGGATGTGAGACAAATCGCTCTGCCCGTTCTGCGCCATCGTCTGGTGACGAACTTTAATGCGGAGGCGGACGCCGTGACCGCCCCGGAAATCGTGAACAAGCTTCTGGATTCAAGATAGGCAGATAGAGACGCCCTATTCAGCCATAGTGTCCTGAAACGAACGCCGAAAGGAAATTCCTGATAAAATGCCATCTGCCCGTGACTTCCTGAAACCTGATGTGGTATCCCGGCTCAAGAACATGCAACTGAGAGCGCGAATGGTCGTGGAGGGATTCTTCGTGGGCCTTCATCAATCTCCCTATCACGGCTTTTCGGTGGAATTTGCCGAGCATCGCCCTTACATGCCCGGGGATCCTCTGAAACATGTGGATTGGAAAGTCGTTGCGAAAACGGATCGCTTCTATCTGAAGGAGTTTGAAGAGGAAACGAATCTGAAAGCCTATATCGTTTTGGATATGTCCAAATCCATGGACTACAAGACGGTTTCGGTTACCAAGCTCCAATATGCAAGCTTTTTGGCGGCCGCTTTGGCGTTCCTGATGATTCAGCAGCGGGATGCCGTCGGACTGGCCTTCTATGACACGGAATTGCGCACTTTTCTTCCGCCGCGATCCGTGCGCAGCTATCTGAATGTCCTGCTTTCTCATTTGGAGAATCTTCAGCCGTCGGGCAAGACGGACATCGGAAGGAATCTTCATACGGTGGCCGAACGCATCCAGCGCCGGGGATTGGTCATCGTTCTTTCGGATTTCCTCGATGAGCCTGCGAACATTCTCTCCGGCCTTCGTCATTTTCGGCATGACGGACACGAAGTCCTCGCCTTCCATATTCTGGATCCTATGGAGCGCAGCTTTGCCTTCAAAGGGGACGCGAAGTTCATTGATTTGGAGACGGACGAGGAGATGCCGACACAGCCCTGGCACATTCGGCGCGACTACCGGCACCTGCTTCGCAAATTCATCGAAGAATTGAAGCGGGGATGCCGCGAACAGCTTGTGGACTACAACCTGCTCGACACTTCGGTGCCCTACGACACGGCTCTGTTCCAGTATTTGACGAAACGCAAAAGGCTGCGGTAAGAAGGACTTGCCAGTGTAGAGAAGTCCCGACGCGGAATCAAGGCGTCGGGACTTTTTTTCTCCTTTGGCAATTCTTGCCTACATTGAGTGCTGTTCTATGCAAATCCGCAGAATTCAGTTAATGCCATAAATATTAACGAATTAATGCATCTATGATGGCTTCATTTGCGCTGTCTGCATGCATGGCATGAGCCTTGCTGATTTTATAGCACGACACATAGAAGGCCCTGACGGCCGTATTGCCGACTCTTGGAGCGGCTGGTGGATGAGGAGGACGGGAGGGGCGCCGGGAGCCCCCGTTTCTTGTTTCGGCAGTTCGGAAAAGCCGCAAGGCAGATGGCTCTTTTGGGACGCATCGAAGCAAACCATATCAGTAGAAAATATCTGTGGCCCAATTTTAGGGGAGTCCAATTATGACTCAATCCTTTCCGCGAAGCTATGGACATCGTCGGATGAGTTCGCCGAGTGATTTCGACCCCAATCGGATTCGTGAGCTGCGTCTCAGCCTGAATTTGACGCAGGAGAATTTCGCCCACGAGATTGGAGTCACCTTTGCGACGGTAAATCGCTGGGAAAACGGTCGCACCACCCCCAACAAAGTGGCTCAAAAGGTTCTTCATCAATTGGAGAGACGACTGCGAAAAATGCAGCGCACCTAAGCTTGCTATAGCAAAAGCCAAGAGACTCTCTTGGCTTCGGCCGGGGTTATTGCGAGCGGAAAAGAATGTAAGCGCCTTAGGCGCGGCGAATGTCAAGGAGTTTACAAAGCTTATTCAATTCGGCTTCGGCATTTTCCTCCAAGTCTTTGCTATCGGCATAGTCACGCAGCTGCTTCGCCAAGAGTTCTATCCCCATGGTGATGAAGCTCATGGCCTTCGGATCGCCTCCCCGCTCGGCAAGGATTTGGGCGGACTTGCCCAGCATGGTCATCGCCAGGCTGTAGGTCAGGAAGATCCGGCTGTTACTCATCGTTTCTTCGAAACTCGGCATACTTTGCTCCTTACGCTCTGCAACCGGAAGACACAACAAAAGGGTCAAGGTTATTTCATCGACAGTCGCGATTCACGCTACTAAATATACTGCATCCGGCGGATAGAATCAAGAGAAAATTGCGCGGAGCGCAAAAAACTTAGGCCCTGCCCATGCGCCGTGTCCAGCCCAAGTCCGAGGAGATGACGGACCAAAGCCATCTCCCCTTCATCGGTTTCGCCGCGCTCACAAGGCAGGAAGGAACAGACTCTAAGGGACGCGCATCTCCCTTCAAGTTGTTATGGCGATGGCTTGGCAATCTGCTGCGCTCCTCGAACTCTCGGAAGAAGCATCGTGCGGGCTCCAAATCAAACGACCCACGAATGCCTCTTCGAGAGTAAGGCAGTTCCGACTTTGAGAAGGATCGCCTCTCCGCGACGATCCAAAACAGCCGGGCAAGCTCTTCGGTCGCAAGACCGAAACTTGTCCGGTTTGTTTTTTGGGAGCGTTTGTGGAAAGATTTTCTCTTTGCTATCTTAGCATGTCATAGAGTCTCCCAAAGCCCATGATGTTTTCGGATTTCCATTCCACGGAAGAGTATCTGTGCCGGCTCGTGAACTACGAGCGAGCCCACCCGATGCCCCTGGCTCGCGGCAAACCCGACTTCGGGCGTCTGCTTCGAGCAATTCAGAGAGCGAATCTTCGGAGAGTGCCGCCTCTCACCATTCACATCGCCGGCACAAAAGGAAAGGGCTCAACTCTCTTCTATTTGGAGGGATTGTTGAATCCAACATGGCGAGTGATTAGCTTCGTCAGTCCGCATCTGGTTTCGGTTCGAGAACGCATCCGCGTCTGCGGAGAGCCCGTGGGGGAAAGCGTCTGGGTGGAAGGCTTCAATGAGATCTATCCCGCCCTGCGACATTCCCGCGCAAAGGGCGAAGCCCTGACCTATTTTGAGACGCTCTTTCTCCTCTACCTGTGGATGCTCTTCCGTCTGCGAGGAGAAGTTGCCCTTGTCGAAGTCGGTCTGGGCGGAACCTATGACTGCACAAGTATTCTGACGCCGACCCTCAGCATAGAAACACCGATTGACTACGACCACACGGAGATTCTCGGAAAGAGCCTCAGTGAAATCACTCGAAACAAAGCAGGAATCATCAAGCCGGGTCGTCCCGTCGTTATCGGTCGTCAAAGGCCTGTCGTGCGAGCGGAATTGTCTCGCAAGGTCGCCGCATGTCACTCGAAGGCCATGGTTTTCGGGAAAAATTTCCGGTGGCGCGAAAGAGAAGACGGGCATTGGGATTATTGGCACGAAGGAGAGAAGCGACTTAGCCGATTGCGTCTTCGTGCGTGGGGGAATCATCAGAGAGATAATGCGGCGACGGCGCTCTGCGCGATGACCATGTTGGAAGAGAGCGGCTTGCGGCTCCCGGCGGCGCAAATTCGAAGTCGTCTTGCGCAAGTCATCCTGCCTGCGCGGCTGGAGTCCTTGCAGGGAACGCCACCGGTCTTACTGGATGTAGCGCACAATCCCGCTTCCTTTCGTGCGTTGCGGGATTTCTTACATGCAAATTTCCGCAAGAAGAGAATTCTCCTGATTTGCGGGATGTTGGAACAAAAGGATTATCGCTCCTGTTTGAAACATGTTTTGCCCCATGTGACCGAGGCCATCTTCGTAAGGTTATCGCATCCGCGCTCGCGCTCGCCTCTGGACTTGGCTCGTTTCGCTTCGTCTTGGCGAGTGAAAGCAAGAACTTTGGAAAGCGAGAAGGAGGCTTTTGAATCTGTTCGTTCCCGGAAAGACTTCGACCTCATCGTCATCGCAGGTTCGTTTGTTCTGGCCGGAGCCTATCTCGCCTGGAAGCCGTCGCATCAGGAATAGTCGAGTTCTTTGGAATTGCTGCCAGAGCTTGTATCAGAAATAAAAGAGAGGAGTTCAGCAGGCGGTGGCCACATCGACAGGTTCCGGCCGGGTTGCGCACGGCGTGGGACGGAGGAGATTGGACAGGGGTAAGTGCTTACCCCGGCTCGGCGAGACAATTGCTCCAAAACGCAGGAGCGTGTTGGTTAGAGCGTATCTTAGAAATATCCTGGGAGAATTTTGTAATCGCGGCGGCACTTTCCCCTCAGTTATTTCTGAGATATGTTCTAATGGAGTCGCGCTTCTTTCGAAATGAAAAAACCGCCGAGCCCAAAGGGGAATCGGCGGCAGAAAAGAAGAAAAGATTTGTGCTGCTCTTCTATCTCAGGAGAATCAGCTTAGCCACGGGGGATGCTCCTGTCTCCCAGCGGAGCTGAGCAAAGTAAATGCCGGAGGTGGCTTGCGCATTCCAAGCGATGGTGCCATTGCCCCGCTCGAGCTGAAAGCGACTCATCTCGCGACCCAGAATATCGAAGATAATGAGTTCCGCCTTCTTGCCGGTGGGAATGACATACGGTAAGTTCACGACGGCATTGAACGGATTCGGAAAGGCCGGCCCGAGCACGACCGTCGTCGGTAATGGCGTAGCTTTCGCAGGGTAGTCGGTCGGCAATATGTCCGGTGCCCATCTGTAGAACAACTCGCTTAGGAATATGCCCAACGACTCGGAAGTGTCCATCCCCGAGATGGCTTCGATGCCAAAGCCGAAAACGATTCCCCTTCCCTCGCGAAAATCCAATCCCGCAAGTCCCTGCGTTCCCTGGCGTCCGTATCCGCAAATCGTCTGATTGTTACCCAAAGATCGTAGAACCGACATTCGCACTTGGTTTGCCGCACCTGCCGAGCCGACGAGCAAAAACCAGTTTTCGGGAATCAGGGGGCTTCCTTGGATTGGCCGGACGGATGTCGCCCGCAGACTGTCTTGCACGACCTCCATTTCAAGGACATTCTGCGCGAAGGGTCCGCCGCTCAAATCATCCATGATATCCTGACCCGAGAGAACAACTCGATTGCCTCGATTCAGGTAATCGGTCAGGAGATATTGATCATTGGATGTCAGGATACCTTGCCTCGCATTTCCGGAAAGCCACAAGACAAGGCCGGGCTCAGGCAGCACGGAATCCGGCAAATTTTCCTGCTGTGCCAGTTCAATTTGGTCAAAGATGACATCAATTCCACGCAGGGCCTTATCTACAAATTCTTCCACATCGCTCGTGGGATCATCTTTGACAAGGAGAACTCTTGGCCTGCCCACCGTGAACGAAATATCCTGATCGAAGACTTCCGTCGTGTTTTCCGCCGAAAGAGAGAGGGTAACCCCTGTCCAGTGGTCTCGAACACTCGATGCAATGTCAATGAGAATCGGCTGGGGCGTTACCACCTGCCCCGGTCCGAGGTCGCCAAGGTTTTGCTGCCCGCCCGTCACGGTCAAATCGGGATCATCACAGAGGACATTGAGCTGCACATTCATTGCCGGCGGAGGAAATAGAATCACATCGTTGCATACGGAAAAGGTCATTTCCACTCGTTCGCCGGCTTCCGGCCAACCGTCTCCGTCTCCCATGCTGCCCCCCTCGCCATTTTCAACCCAGCGAACATTCTGAAGAACAAGATTCGGCTCGAGCCCCGGGCCAATCCCATGATGACCGAAGCTCGCGTAGATGACTTCATCATGAGGAGTTCCATTCGAGAGGTTCCCATCATCGTCATCGGTCTCGAGGACTTCCACCAGATACTCGAGGAAATTCGTCGCATGTCCATAGCGGGAAAAGTGAGCCAGAGAGTCCGCAATGATGGGACCCAGAGCCGAGCGAATGCGCCAGAGGGCACCGGAAATGAAGGGACTGTCGCGGTGCACCTCTCCCTGCCAATCTTCCGGGAAGTGCATATCGTTATCGAGATTCCGGAAATAACGCAGCGGATTTCCTCGCGTAAGTCCACCTTCTCCTACCAGCGGCTCGTCTGTGATTGTGCAAAGGATGTAATCGGACCACGCTTCGTTCATTGCCCCGGGTTGTCCGTCATAGGGAAACGAAATTCCTTGGTAGATTCTACCCGTGACACCGTGCGTATATTCGTGATAGATGACATCGCAATACATGACGAAATTGTCATAGGTCGCCCCGCCGCTGCCATAGTAGCAGCCCCAACCGTTCCAGAAGGCGTTCTCGTAATTGGAGCCGTAGTTCACATAGACGGGCATGGCATAATCCAAGTCCGTAAAGGAAGGATCAATCTCCTTGTACCACTGATGAATGAATCGTGTATGATAGAAAGCGTTCATCTCTTCTCGTGTGGCGTCTTCCGTTGTCCAAGTCCAGACGAATGGCGTGAAAGGAGGACTGAGCTCCAAATCCAAATGCGACGCGGGAGCATCATCATTGATGACCTCCACATAGGGGCCGCGCAGCCAAGCCGTCAAGGAAGCCGTTCCGCTCACCTCGCGAGCGAAATATCCATCCAGGTCGGAGACGACCTCATTTGCGTTGATGAAAATCGTCTCTCTTGTATAAGCGCCCGTGTCCGTGGGGCTCGAGTTATAGGGATACCAGAATTGCCCTTCGATGAATCCCGAGACTTCGTCACTTTGAATGCCGGACCAATCGAGCACGACTTCGCCCGTTGTCGCATCCACAATACCTTCCCATCGGGCGTCGGGTTCTGCACCAATAAGCCTCACCCACCATACCGGCCGCAATCCTCGAAGTGTGAAATCCGGGAAAAAAGCGGCGAAGGATTCACTCTCACTTACCGGCCAATCAAGCCGTCCGATTTTTTGCCGCAACCTCTCGCTTGCCCCATTCAAAGAGAGCGAAGCAGTGGACAGCTCCGGCCAAGTAGAATAGGAGCGCAGTCCCCAGCGCATGACTTCCCCGCGGGCATTCAGCGTGATGTCGGCGCGGCTGCCCAAAACAGGCCGTCCGTCGCGTTTTTCCTGAAAGAGTGCTTTCCATTTTCCACGAACGGAACCCGCCTTCACCATATCCAAATCCAATGTCGTTTCGCCGAAGAGACAAGCCATTTGGAGCAAGAAAGCATGAGCCTCCGTTACGCGTGTTTCTTCGCCGGCTTGCGGTGAGACGAGCAGGAGGGGAGATCCATAGGCAAAAAGCGGCGTGGCAAATTCCGGACTCCAGAGCGCCTGCCAATCTTTGAGAGCTCCTTCCGTTGCCTCTCTCCAGATGTCCGCGCGACTCCGTGGCCTGCTACTCAATCCTTCCATGTCCACATTGCCCGGCCAATCATAGGGGCCCGCCGCCATTAGCGTCGAAACCATAGCCAAGCATCCCATCAAGGTCACTCGAATTCTCCCAATCATGCTGCAATATCCTTTCTCTTAATTCAAATCAGCGGTAAAAGAAGAGCC
>JAZDIW010000370.1:0-2694 GCA_043804575.1 bacterium | reverse complement strand
TTCAAGGCGTGCGAAGTTCGACTCCTGCAGATTATAAAAATGTAACCCTTCGACTTCGCTCAGGGTACTTTTGCATGCGCAAAAGTAAAAGCCGAGGGTGTTGTCCCCCCGGCTTGAAATTTAGACCACTTCCGAAGCGGCTGCAGCGGCCTCCTTTGCGGCCTTCTCCGCCGCCTTGCGCGCGCGCCTTTCATTGACGATCAACTTCAGCTGTGCGAGCGAAGGCGTATGATCCAGCTGGTATGCCTTACGAAGTCCATCCTGCAGACACTGGCGCCGCCTCTCAAGCGGGATCTGTGATGTCGGCGTGTTCGGTGCCGTCAGCGTGCCATTGTGGGCGCCGTAGAAAGAGAAAATCTGGGGGACCTCACGAATTGTCCCGTGCCGATACAGCGATTCCGGCGACGGATACGGGCCACGATCTGGCTTAATCTCCCATTCCGCACAACGGAGACGGGCAACCACCGGGCTCATGTCCACGCATTGTCGCAGGACAAAAATGTTGAACCTGCGAGTGGATCGCTCCTGGTGGAGCACGTCGGCGATCCCAAGATTCGACACTGCATGCTTCATCTCTTCATTGTCCGAATCAATGAAAGCAACTACATACGGCTGATCAACAGTCGGATCCGAGTAGGTGCCACGCGCACTGAACTCGGCACGGGCGGCAAGGAACATGCTCTGCTTGACATGCATCGCGTGTAGACACGCCAGCACGAATTCGCGCGCCTCGTGTGGCTTGCCCGCCCTGACAATCGCTTCCCAAATGCTCTCTAGGTCAAACGGCGTCTTCTTCTCAAACGGACTCAGATGTTCGCGCCGTTCAAACTTGAGAATCTCAGAGATGCCCACGTCAGGCCCATTGCCATCGGCGCCATTGCCGTAGACACCCCTGCCAAAAAACTCAGAGGCCTCGGTGCCGGAGCTGAAGCGACATGTGCACCTGCCCGAGAAGAGATGTTCCACAAAGTCGCCAACAACGGCACGAAATCCGTCCACCGGCACTTCCGTCTTGGACGGCTCCCCGGAATGGAAGAGTCCCCAGAACGCCAATTCATGGAGACGAAGAACCTGCTGGAGCTGGAATCCGGCAAGCCACATCGCCTTCACGAGAGGCGCCTTCTCAAATGGCCCGTTCCGACAGTCCTTGTCGGCGGCGAGCGCATACGCCAGCATCGGTTGCAACTCGGGCATGTGGGAGATGCCTATGAACTCAACCACCTTCGCAAACGCACTGCAACGAGCATCTCCATCTGGATGTTCGTCCATCGGACCGCCATTTACACCGATGCAGGCGGTGCGCTTCTTCACCAAGTAATACATCCCATCGCGGCCCACTTCCGGGTGAAGCCCTGCATCAATGCGACGAACCGGGGCACTGCCGGAACCCGGCAATTTCTCGTGCCCGAACCACCTACAAGCATCAATTCCGTCCAACTCATCGTCATGTGTTGCGTAATGCGTCAGAATGAGGTCTACTGGGTAGACTCGCGTGTCGCTCATGGTTCCCTCCGCCCCCTTCATGGGGCATTTCCTGTGTTGTCAACGACCTGTCCGATGCCGAACGGCACCGGCACTAACAAAAAAATAATACCACGAAATGGTACCAAAAGTCAAACCAAGGGCCCCCGCCTACTACTGCTGCTTTTGCACGATGCTGATAATCAGTGCCGTTGCCGCAATGATACCTGCAACAAATGCCGCGATGGAGACATACTTCCAGATCAGCGGACGGCGCTTCTGCACAAGCAGAAATTCGCTCTCCACATTCTGAACTGCTCGCTCAACTTCATTCTCGGATCGAGTCGGAAATTCCTTAAATGGATTTGTGACTGGCATCGCCTGCCCGACAACCCGCTGAAGATATTCCTCATTGAAAAACTTTATGACATCATAGCGCGAGAGGATGCCGACGAGGAGTCCCTGGTTATCAACCACGCAGATCGGATTTACTTTCAGATGGTCTGCAAAAAGTTTCGCCGCATCTTCAATAGAGGAATCGGCATTAACAGTCATAGGATTCGGATTCATAATGCTGGTCGCCTTGATGTTGCGCAATTTCCCGAATTGTTCATCCAGCGCACGACGGTCACCTGTCTCGCGAGCTATTTGTTCCATCATCTTCAGAAGCGTCGGAATATGCATATCCGATGATTGCAGCACCATATCATAGGTCGTGATAAGGCCCACGAGCTTACGCTCATTGTTAATCACCGGCATTCCGTCGTAGTCGTACTTCTCAAATAAACCGGCAATGACATCAAGCGTATCGCTGACGTCAATCGCCAGCACGTTTTTAGTCATCACGTCGCCGACCTTCAGGCGCTGTGTTTCAGGCATATACTTTTATTATACAGCACAAGAGCCCATCATTCGCGGGCTCTTGTGCATATCTGAATTATCGTCCGTTACAGAAATCTGGCAATGAGAATCGCAACGATGCTGGCAACCTTGATCATCGGATTGATAGCCGGCCCGGCGGTGTCTTTGTACGGATCGCCTACCGTATCACCTGTTATCGCTGCCATATGGGCATCAGAGCCATTTCCTCCATGGTGCCCGTCTTCTATGTATTTCTTCGCATTGTCCCAGGCGCCGCCGCCAGACGTCATTGAAATCGCCATAAACAATCCGACCACTATCGCGCCAACGAGTAAGCCACCGAGCGCCTGCGGACCAAGCAGAAATCCGACC
>JAZDIW010000369.1:0-8970 GCA_043804575.1 bacterium | reverse complement strand
TCGGGAGGCAATTTCTCCATCTCCCTCGCCCGATTTCGCAGCACATCTTCGGAAGGCCAGGCAATCGCAAGGACATAACGGCCGTTTTCGGGTGGCGCAATGGTCACCGCATCGGGATGCTGGCGCACCTGCCGAGTGTTTAACGCATTCGGCGCAAGAACAAGCTCCAGAGAGACTCTCTGCCCATTCTTCGAGAGAGCAAGAACACGAAGGAAATCTTGCTTCGCGAAGTCGAGGACGAATGTGATGGAGTCCGTGGAGAAACTTGCTCCCTGCGCCCAGACATCGGCCTTCGCTTCGGCACGATCAACGAGCTGACTGCCGCACCACAAGCGAACATCATCGAAGAGTCTCTCGCCAGCGACGGTCAAGCCCATAAACGGATTGTCCCGCATCGTCGCTGTTGTCCCATAAAAGAAAGAGACTTCGTTCGCGGAAAAGATGTAGCCGCGACCCGCCTTCTGCGCAGACGGCAACGGATAGGTTTGCAGGCGGACGTCGCCGGCAAGAGCTATGTTTGTCATGACAAAAAAAACCGCAAGCGCTTTCAAACAATTCATAGTTATTTTCTGAACGATACCGCCGGAGAAAGCAATTCCTCCGGCGGCCAGCAAAGTCAACCAATGATTCTTTTCAGATGATTCGGAAACGATTCTTATCGCAAGAGGAGCATTTTGCGTGTGGCAACAAAACCACCTGTGCGCATTTGATAGAAATAGACGCCCGAGCTGACGGAAGTCCCGGAGTCATTGCGGCCGTCCCATTCGATGTGATGCACACCCGCGGGATAGATTTCGTCGGTCAGCACCTTGACACGGGCGCCAAGCACATTATAGATCGTCATCGCGACTCGGTTGCGCGCGGGCAGTTCGAAGGAAATCGCGCAACCGGCATTGAATGGATTCGGATAATTCTGCCCGAGAGCGAAGGCCTTCGGGAGCTCCGGCGCCGGCCGCGGCGCGGCAAGCTGAACCGGCTCGCGTGCAATCGTCCATACGCGCGCTTGATAGGCGCTCAGGCTCGTGACGATCGTCGCAAGCTCACTGCCGGTCCGTTGAATATAGGTGTTCGTCAGGAGTTCACTCAAATAATAGGTCGAATCCGGATGCAAGCTCAAGTCGGCTGTCGGAACCGTGATCGTGACCACCTGAGAATTCGGCGCCATGTTCAGTGCGGCCAGGATGGGAAGCTGGTTCGTCATACGGCGCATATAAGAATAGACGATACTCGCTTGATTGTTGGTTATTCGTTCGACAACGGGGCTGCGCGTCGCCGGGAACTGTTTGCGGAGTTGGCAAAGTTTGTAGTAGAAATTCGTGAGTCCTTGCGGGCCACCCGCCCAGTCGATTAAATCGCGCTGCGAAGGTTCTCCCACCTCCTGTCCTGCATAGATGAGAGGCACACCGTTAATCGTGAAGAGAAGAACGGCAGCCAGCTTCGTCTGCTCCACAGTATTGTAGGAGATGAAGCGTCCGTGATCGTGATCCTCCAAGAAGCGATAGGGATACTTGTATTGCGGATAGTTGTAGCCGTAGTTCGTGATCACCGTGTGGAGGTTGTTGATGTTGGGAATGCCCTGCTGAAACATATTCGCAAAATTCTCGATGCCCGCATGGTGGAGCGCCCAATCATAGGCGAGGTCGAAGCGATGATCGAAATTATTGAACTCGGTGGAATTCATTTCGCCAAGAAGCAGGAGGTCGGGATGACTCTTCTTCAGCGCGTCCCGCCACTGCCGCCAGAAGCTCGGCGTGCGTTGCTGCGGTCCCCAGGCGACATCGCAGCGATACCCATCCACGCCAACATCGTCCACCCAATATCTCGCGACTTCGATGAAGTAATCCACGACATCCGGATTTTCGTAATTCAGGTTGGGCATGCTCGTCCAGTTATAGTAATAGGTGTAATTGCCATTGGCGTCCCTGTCGTAGTAGTCCCAATATTGAGAATAGCGTCCATAACGCATCGCATCCTGCATAAACGGATGTTGAATGGAGCTGTGATTGATGACCATATCGAGAATGACTCGCAGTCCTCGTGTATGGGCCGCGTCTATCAAATCGCGAAGATCCTCTTCTGTGCCATAATCTCCTTCGATGCGGTAATAATCTGAGATTTCATAGCCGTGACCTGTGGGACCTTCGAAAATCGGCATGAGGTAAATGTAGTCGACGCCCAAGTCTCGGATGCGATCCATGTCCGCCGTGACCGCATCGAGCCGCCCGCTGCGCGAGTAAGAGCGCGGGTAGATTTCATAGATAATCGCATCGCGCACATTCCGTGTGGACTCATTCCAATAGAAGCCATGAGCGGAATCCGCGTAGATAGTAACGAGCGTGCGACCGGTCGCATCCGGGCCGGTTGGCTCACTCAAATCAAGCCGGAAATAGTATTCGCCGAGCGTGGATGGAAGGGCGAAACTCGCAATGGAGGCATTCGGGTTGACTATCGTTACTTCTTCGGGATTGTCGGCGTCGGCCATCCACTGAAAACTTAAGTTCGGGCTGTCGGGATCCGTGGAACTCGAGCCATCCAAGACTCCTTCGCTGCCTTCGACGCGCGTTGTCATCACGGGATTCGGCGCATGATTCACGCTGAGTGTAAGGATAGTCTGCGGCGAGCGTCCCGTGTCTCCCACCGCATCAATTCCTTCGAGCCAGAAAGTATTTATTCCCTCGGCCAAGGTAACATCTACTGTGAAAGTATCCTCGGTCGTGGGAATGTTCACCGGTGGATTGGCGTTTTGGTACAGGCGAATGGCAACAAGCTGTGTGTCGCTGCGAAAAGTGCAAGTGAGTTCTTTCTCGGCACGGATTGTCGGAGCGATGTGCGTTCCTTTGGTAAGAATTCGCATGATGGGGCCGCTATGAAAGACATTCGGCCCGATGGAATCCGGATGAACGGCGGCAAAGCCGCGGCGCGCCGCATCGAAGGTGGCTGTTCGGGCATCGGACCAATTACTGAGCATGACTCTCTGCAATCGCGGCGGCCAGAAGAGAGCGTCATAAATATCGGGCTCGCCCACCAAATTGCTGCCGCCGTCGGCCGCCGTAACTTCATAGGCATCGCCACTTGTGGGCTCCGCCAAGAAAGCACAGCAGGCATAGAACCACTCCGACTGGTAATTGCCCATCACGGCTTCCAGAGCCGCACGCGCAAGTCGGAATGCGAATCGTCCGTCCGCGTACGCCTGTGCGTCCAGCTCGATTTCCGCTCCATAGGTCAAGGGCGTGCGAGAGATGTAGAGCGTATTCAGCATCGCCGGACTCGGCTCACCGATTGTTGTGTCACCCAAAACAAAAGCTACGCCTCGCCCATTCCAATCGGGAAAATCCGCCTCCAGATGAAATGCAGGCGTCGGAGCATAGGGCGGAGCCATGTCACTCAGGATATGAACGGCCACACGCGTCCTGGGCGTTATGGTGCCAAGTTCAATCTCGAAAGAGAGCGATTCGCCGCTTGCCCCTTCGTTAAGCGAGAAGGCAAGCAAATCCGCTTCGCCGCCTCCGCCGAAGGGATCTATGTAGGTTCCGGGGCCAAAATCGTCTCCTTCGGGATCCATGGCATAGAAACCGTGGACGGAGTCAATGACAGCGATTGTCGTCGTCGCCGTGCGAGTGCGACCGGCACTGTCGGTCGCCGTGACCGCAAGAACATGTCGGCCCGGAGTTGCCGTTATCGTCGAGATCGCGAGGCTGTCGCTTTGTGCAAACCAAGTCGCCCCTTGCGGATTGCCATCCCAAGTGGCGGAGGGAGCGCCCTGGAGTCCCGGGCCCAAATCACCGCGTCGCACCTTCGCCCATGCGGAAATCTGCGCGCTGCTTCCCCGATAGATTGTGCCTTCCTGCGGATAGAGACGATAGATCTGCGGCAATGTATCGAGCGCCACTTGAACGACATTGTTGTGGTAACCGCTCGGCTCGAAATTGGGATTATCGGGATCATTTTGCCAATTACTGCCATTCAGAACGAATTTGTATTCGTGTGTCCCGGCAGGAAGCGTAAGTTCCTTCATCCAAACGCCATTCTCATCGGGACCTTGGAGCGGGTCATGTGTCGTGCTCCAACCGTTGAAAGTCCCGGCGACTGTTGCTGAAGAGACGGTCCCAAAATAGCCCACGAAAGCGGAGCGCGGATCATAGGCGAAAGTATGATGCGCCAGAATGGGTGGCGGCGGTTCCTCCAAAACAATATTCCAATTTGCACCACTGTTACCATCCCAATTATCGCCGGAGCGGGTTACGAAATGGAGCGTGAAGGTGGTATCGTTCGTCTGAATGGAGAGAGACCAAATCCCGCCGCCCAAAGAATTCATCGGTGTTTCGACCGCATGACCGTCACCGAAAGAAACGGTGCCCGGCGGCCACATGCTGGGTGGCGGCTCTTGCCAATTTCCGAAATAGAGCTCATTGATTCCCCAGTGAAGAAGAACATTCTGAGCGCCATCGGGAAGGGCGCCGGGAATCGTGTTGTCGAAAATGGTCACAATATCCCCGGGCTCCGGTTCTGTCGGCGACCACCACGCCACGACATCACCCGTGATGAAATCAATGCGCCAATTTTGGCCGCCGTTGCTGTCCCAGTTGCCAAGCAGATCCGTGAAAACGAATGCGATGTGGCGGATGCTCGTATCTGGATCAATGGCGAGCGTCCAAACCGTATCCACACCTTCATTCATCGGGCTTTGGCATGCATAGCCATCGGGCGCGAGCTGTGAACCCGGAGGCCAGATGCTTGCCGGGGGAGCCGACCAATTGCCAGTATTGGGATCCACAACGCCCCAATGCAGCCAAAGCTGAGCGACGCTGGGACCCAAGGGGCCGATGCGTGAATCATAGGAAATCGTGAATGGCTGCCCGACGGCAGGCGCTTCGGGATCCCACCAAACATGTTGCGCCAGCGCTGATGCTGCGCATAACAAGCATAGAAATGCACATAAATGTCTCAAACGAGTATCCATATTTCACCTCACGCTAATACCGATTCATGATTCCGGCAGGGTCGAGGACCTTCTCGGCGAATACCTATTGGGTCGGTGTTCCGCTTTCACTCCACCTATTGTTTCACGGCTGCCTTCTTTCCCGAGAAACCGTACAGTCTCTCGGCGTTCCCATGCAAAACGCCTTCGCCCAGTTGCACGGCTCGGTCGGGATCCAGCAATCCATCACGCACCAAACCAGCCAGGGCAAGGTATAGGGCCTCGCGTGTCAGCCTGGAGAGGGCCGCGTGCATCACATCGGCTCCTCCCACCCACTCCTTGCCACCCGCATCAGTCGCGAAAAGGACCTTGTTGGGGCAGTAAAGAAGGTACTTGCGCAGGATCGCGGCGAAGTCGGGTGTGGGAACCAGAAAGGGCATGGCCGAGATATCAACCCAGACATTCGGCTTGAGGCCCAGATAGGCAGCAGCCTCAACGAGCGGATAGCCGCCGTGGATCAGGACAAACTGAGTGTCGAAGAAGCGCACATCCGTAAGCACATCGTCGAGGTTGCGAACATCACAATCGTGGAGACGCATGAACGGAGGTGGGCCCTCAGAGGAATGGATGTGTACCGGGAGCTTGAGGCGCCCGCACTCAAGAAAGATGTGTCGCGTCAAATAGTCCTGCAAGGCCAGATACTCGTCCCTTGAGAGCGGCGTATCGAGGCCCTTGGCGTATAGCGCGCGGGCGCGCTCCTGCGGCACATCGGCGAATACGAGGGTGCGGAGGAGCGCGTCCAAGAACTTCACTGCCACAGCTCCCTGCTGCTTCCATCGCGCCAGAGTCTGATCCACGAACCGAACATACCCCTCAAAGTCGCGAGGTACGGTATCCAGCCCGGCTTCCTTAAGGTCCGTCATCAAGAGGTCTTGCCACCACTCCGAGATGATCGCTTTGTGGTTCGGGCTGCGCGTCATCAGAGTATCCGCCGCGAGCGGATAAAGGAGGACCGACGCATACGGGACCCAGCGCAAGCGGTCACCGTCCGAACCGTCTGATGAGCTCGTGTTGACGAGTGCAAGCGCAGTCTGCGTCTTGTCGAGATGCCTGAGCCAGTACCTGTGCGGCCCGAGCTCTTGAATCAGGCGGGCCCGTTCGGCCTCTGCGGTTTTCACGGCTGCGTCCATCCCCGCAGGATTCACCGACATGCCGAATTCCTCGGTCAGGCCGCGTGCAAATTCAGGAACCCATATCCACCATTCCGGTTCCGTGAGGGCGGATGGGTCGAGATCACACTTCCACCACAAGTGAGTGTGATTGTCAATGGCCCGTACGCTGTCAAGTCTGGCGGCAACACTGTGGAAAAGGGGATCCTCCAGCCAAGGATGACGACGCTGGGGCTGGGAAGCAACGGGGCCAGGGCAGCCGGCACACAAACTTACAATGAGGGCAGGAAGGAGCAGGTGGCGCACCTGCATATTGACAATCTCCGCATATGACAAGAGGTTCCTCTTCCAGTGCTTCTACGAGTACTCCACCCCACAAGGATGATAGCAGCGCGTCCGTGTCCCCAAGGGAGATGGGTCGGCGGAGAGCAACCGACACCGCGAAATAATACTCGCGTCGGCGGAATATTGCATGCGGGGTGAGGACGCCGCGCGGCGAAAAATTTTATTGAGGCTCCCGGCACAGCGGACTTTTTGCCGATCAGGTGAGACACCTGCAGCCGCTGGCAAAATTCAAATCCTACAGGCGGGCAGAGCCCGCCTGTAGGACGAGATAGAACCGTGCTATGGATGTGTCCGTCGCGAGAAGATTACTTCAGCACCAGCATCTTGCGCACGGCGTTCATGGAGCCCGCTTCCACGCGATAGAAGTAAATGCCGCTGACGAGTTTCTCCGCGGAGAAGCCGACTGCGTGATGGCCGGCGGACAAGCGTCCCAAATCCATTACCGCCACTTCCTGACCGAGAATGTTCAGGACACGCAGTGTGACCTTTTCTGGAGCCGGCAGAGAGAACGCAATTCGAGTGCTTGGATTGAATGGATTCGGATAGTTTTGGTAGAGCGTGAGCTCTTGGGGAACGGCAATGCCTGCCGTAGGCTCGGTCGCGCTTTCACATACCCATATATAATCGTCATAGAGATCGCCCAGGATGCCGAAGCAATCCAAGGGCAGCACTTGCGTGGGCTGGCTGTCGTCCACGATGAAGCGATGATCCTGCTCATAACCGGCTTCGTCGTCGTAGTCATTGACGCCATATTTGTACGGATGGCTGCGCTGAGAGCCCACAGGGATATTCACGGCAACTGCCCAGATGCTGTCTCCGGCGACTTCATCGGGAGCCACACCGTCATCGCGCAACTGCTGCGTCTCGGGAATGTCACCCCAAGTCCACCGGTCAAAGAGTCCATTGACGCCGACATTATCAACCGACCAGATCGTGTCCCCTGTTTGAATGTCCACGAGATAACCGATGTCGTCAATCTTGTAGTATGCGGGGCGAACATCGCAGGTGAAAGTGACATCCACGGGATTTTGCGTAATGTCTTCAAAGGAGACTTCGGAGAAGAAGACGGTATCCAATAGGATCTCCGCATAGCCGTTGCCGCTCGGCGGTGGCAGGTTGTCCGGCTCGGTGCCCGTGAAATTCACGCTGCGGTTGCCGCCACCGGGAATCTGCTCCCAGATTGGACTGTTCGGATCACCATCCGTCAGGATCACGAACTTGTACCCAATCGTACCGGGATAGGGCAAGTCATCGAACTCAATCCAGTCGGCATAGAGACCCGGAGAGCCGGTCACTTCGGGCAATTGGTTGGCGCTTCCGCCCCACTCCAGCGGCGGGGTGCCTCCGCGAACCATGACCACATCGGTCAGGGGATCAAAATTGCCCATGAGTTCTTGCACCCGCATGTCCACGCGGAACAAGACTTCGAGATCATAGATCGCTGAGGAGGTCTGATTGTTGTAGTAAACGACATCCAGCGTGTCGTCTTCGGCGGTGACGGTATAGGTGCGATTGTCAACACCTTCCCAACGGTCATCTCCCGCGTCGCGATTGGCCATAACGAATTTGTATTCAATCGCGCCGGAATCAAAGACAACAGTGATGCGATAGACACTGTCGGGCGCAGTTGTCGTCAAAATCAGGTCGTAGCCATCCCATGAAAGGGGCGGCACGTTCCCGCGTACAAGGACGGTGTCGGTGGCAGGAGTGAAATTTCCAAGGCGCTCTTGAACGGCCATGTTCACCTGAAAGGTGATATTGGCGGCCGTCGCGACGCCAACGCAGGCCAAAAGCAGAAGGCCCGCCATGAGAGAGAAGTAACGCGATGTCATGGTCCCTTTCCTCCCTAACTTGATTTTGGTTTTATTCGAGAATCGAAAAAGCGCTTGTGGTCCTTTAGAATGTGACGGAGAGCGAATACTTGTAAATCTCTCCAAGTCGACTGAAATCTTCATAAGCGAAATCGAGATGGAGACCGAATCCTGCTCGAAGCGGCGGGACAAATCCGACGCCCAGCGTCAGGCCCTCTTCGGAATCCTCCAGAAAGAGCGACTTATAACCGGCGCGAAGAGCCAGCATTTTCTGGTACCAATATTCGGCACCGAGATTCACGGACTCCGTGTTGTCATTGGGATGCTGTGCACTCACAGCGGTCGTCAGCAGATGATGGGGCCGCGTCAGCAGGTCAACCGCCGCACCGACTCGCAAGTTCAGCGGCAGCGGCCACTTTTCCGTCCGGAGTTCGGCCAAGATTTCGGAGTTGTTGCCTTCTTTGATCGGCGAAGGATCATAGAGCACGAGCATGTCTCGCCCGCGCATCTGCATATCCGTACCGAAATTGGAAATCGCCATAGCGATGCGCATGCCGTAGAGAGGAGTCGTGTAGAGCGTGCCGATGTCGAGAGCGACACCCTCGGCGCTTTCATGCCAAATCCTCTGCTGGATATACTTGCCCGTGAAACCGATGGAGAAGCGATCCGTCAGCGAAAGGCCATAAGAAATTCCCAAGGCCAAGTCGCTTGCATCGAAGAATAATCC
>JAZDIW010000368.1:0-11849 GCA_043804575.1 bacterium | reverse complement strand
CCGGACATCGGCATGGACGAGAGCCCGAATGCCCAGCCCAGCCCGGACTTGTCCGGGCCCTTGAGCGGAACGCTCGGGCCGGGGTACTTCAGGGTCGCAGGAAACATCCGGGTAGACACCAGCGCCAGCCTGACCATCTTTCCCCCCACGACTCTGGACTTCCAAGATTCTTTCTCCTTCAAGATCTACGGAACGCTGATGGCGATCGGGAACCCGAGCAACGGCATCCGCTTCACGACCAACCGCACCGGCACGAATCGCTGGCGGGGCCTGCGCTTTTTGGGTCCCGTCAGTTCCAACAGTCAGCTTGCTTATTGCCTCATCGAGAAGGGTTATGCTACCGGGCCCTCTGTCGCCGACATGTGCGGCGGTGGAGTGTATTGCTACCAGTCCTCTCCCCATCTGGCCCATTGTCAGGTGCAGTGCAACTACGCGGATGCCTGCGGCGGCGGAGTGTACTGCGAGTATTCCCGGGCCATCTTCGATACTTGCGTCATCACCGGCGACACGACCCTCAGCTCGCATCCCTCCAACTACTGGGGAGGAGGTGGAGTGGCCTGCGTCTATGGTGCAGAGAGCTTCACCAACTGTGGGATCCACGGGAACACGTGCCTGGCGGGAAACGGCGGAGGAGTGTGGATCAAGACGGATACCGCCTCCTTTACCGATTGCGCCATTACCAACAACTCGACCCTCTCCCTCGATGGTGGCGGCGTGTACTGTTTCTGGGACGCCCTGCCCACCTTCACCAACTGCAACTTCAGCTGCAATCAGGCAGCACGGGATGGCGGTGGAACCTGGTGTGACAACACCAGCTCGCCGACCTACGCGTTCTGCACGCTGAGCGACAACACCGCCGGCGGTTTGGGCGGCGGGGCCTATTGCCAAGATTCTCCTCCTCCCAATGGGCCGGTCTTCAACAGCACGATCATTGCCTTCTCGACTGGCGAGGGTATGTACTTCGTGAACAGCAGCGGCAGTGCCATCAGTTACTGCGATTTCTTTGGCAACAGCGCGGGCGATTTCGGCGGCATGGTGCCACCTGGGCTCGGTATCATTATGGGCATCAATGCCAACGGAGATCCCTGCGATGTGTTCAACAACATCTTTGGTGATCCATGGTTTGTGAATCACCCCTTTGACCATCATCTTTTGCCAGCCAGCTGCTGCATCGGGGCGGCCGATCCGTTAAATCCACCGCTCACCGATTTTGAAGGCCAACAGCGACCTGATCCGCCAGGTAGCAATCCAGATATTGGGATGGATGAGCATTTTCTTGCAGGGCCGGTTCGCAATTTGGTCATTACAATGGTGAGCGGGAATGCGGTATTGTATTGGCCATCCTTTGCCAGCACCTATAACATCTACGGAGCGACCGCTCCCTATACAGCGGGGACATTGCTCGCCACGGGGATCGTTGGCACGACCTGGACAGACATCAACACGCCGAGCCGCCCATCGCCCTATTTCTATTATGTGACGGGACAGTAGGGTCGTGGCGAAACGGGGTCGGACAGTGAGACGCCTGTTGAGGCAGAGAAAATAGATAGGAGGATCAACAATGCGCAAGTTTTTCGTGATTCTATTCGCGTTGGCCGTTGCGGGGGCGAGTTTTGGCCAGCTTTCCGGGCCCCTGGAGGGGATTTTGGGCCCCGGCTACTATACGGTCGTTGGAGCCATTTGGGTGAATCCCGGCCGCAGCTTGACGATTCTGCCGCCGACGACTTTCGATTTTCTGGGTGAATTCCCCTTTACGATTTGGGGAACGCTTTCAGCCATAGGAACAGAATCTGCTCCCATTGTGTTCACGGCCAACCAGCCGGCTCTATATCGTTGGCGTGCGATGCGTTTCGAGGCGGGCAGTTCGGGCAGCGGACTTGGCTATTGCCTGATCGAGTGGAGTCAGTCTGGTCAGGGCGGCGGGGTGCGCTGCTACCAGTCTTCTCCGACCTTCGCGAATTGCACCGTGAGACGCGACTCGGCTAACAATGTCGGTGGCGGAATCTATTGCTACGAGTCAACGGCTTCTTTCACGGGCTGCATCGTGAGAGGCAATGATGCCGTCAACGCCGGTGGAGGGATTTATTGCTACAATTCCGCGCCGACTTTCACCAATTGCTTGATCATGTGCAACAGAGCGCCCGACGGCGGCGGGGTGTATTGCGGCAATTCTACGGCGACTTTCACGAATTGCACCGTGGACAGCAATACGGCCTACGATGACGGCGGCGGAGTGTATTCCACCGATTTATCATCCTTCATGAATTGCAGGATCATCAGGAACAGGGCCTACGATGACGGGGGCGGGGTGCATTGCGAGGGTTCGACGGCTCGCTTCACGAATTGCACGGTCGACAGCAATATGGCAAGCCGAGCCGGCGCTGGGGTGTCTTGTCGCAACAGTGCTTCGCCAACTTTCACAAATTGCGTTATTACCCGCAACACGGCATTGGACAGCCTCTTCGGCGTCGGCGGCGGAGCCTATTGTGACAGCGCTTCGCCGGTCTTTGTCCACTGCACGCTTAGCGGCAACACCGCGAACTCCGGTGCGGGTGACGGAGCGTTCATTGCGACCTCTGCGCCAACCTTCAACAGCACGATTATCTCCTTTTCGAACGGCACGGGAATCTATTTTTCTAACAGCGGGGGAAGCCAAATCATCTACGGCGACATCTTCGGTCACAGTGGCGGGAACATTATCAATCCGTCTGCGGGCCCGCCGGGAATTGGCGAACTTGTGACGACGAACGCCAACGGCGACTCGTGCGATATCTACAGAAATATCTTTCTCGACCCGTTGTTTGTGGATCCCCCAACGGCGGATATCCACCTGACGAACTATAGTCCTTGTATCGGCGCGGCCAATCCGGCGAATCCGCCGCCAACAGACTTTGAAGGCGACCCACGCCCGAATCCGCCGGCTTCCTATCCGGACATTGGCGCGGACGAGCATCCGTTTGGCGTTCCTCTCGAGCCTGTCGTTCCTGTCAGTGACTTGGTGATTCGGCCGGACTTCCCGGGCTCGGGAAACATGGTTCTGTACTGGTCGCCCGTCACAGGAGCAATCTACTATAGTATCTATGGAGCGACAGCGCCATTCATTCCGGGGACACAACTGGCCACTGGAGTGATTGGCACGACCTGGACAGACCTCAACACATCGAGTCGCCCCTCGCGCTATTTCTACTATGTGACAGCCGTGCAGTAGCCGTGACAGAAAGCGCCGCGGCGGTAAACGCAGTGACCAAAAAGCGAGACTTTGCAGGAAATATGGCATTACAGGAGAACGAACGATGCGGCACATTTTGAGAATTTTGCTCATTCTGGCCTCTATTCAAATGAGCTTCGGACAAGTCCCTGAGGCGCAGAGCCTGGGAAATAGAGTGGCTTCTTCCGCCGGCCAGGCGGAGAAGGCGGCACAGGACTACATTGCGCAGCTTTTCCAGAGAATTCAGGAGCTCAAAGCAGCCAATCAGTATGATGAGACTCTCTGGAGGGAGTACATCGGATTGACGGAAGAGGAAGCTCCATCCATTAGCCACTTGGACCAGGGAGGCAGCACTTGTGCGACAGCGACGGTGATTCCCTGGTTGCCCTGCGGTGATATGGGGACACTGGATCCTGACGGAAACGACGACTGCGCGGGTCGGCCATTTCAAGATGTGTTCTATCGCTACACCGCCGTGGAAAACGGGTTTCATTTGTTTCATATGTGTGACGCAGTGAGCGCAGGCGATACCTACATTCGGATTTGGCCTTATGGCTGCTGTACCAGCTCTGCTGTGATCGCCGACGACAACTGCTACGGCGGCGGCTTGGATGGCATGGTGTGGGTGTATCTCATCGTGGGTCAGACGGTTTACATTGAATGCGGGTACTACTACACCACCGGTGGAACCACCTACGCGCTTTGGGGATTGGGTCCCGGCTTCGATTGCTGGAATCCCATTCCGGTCAGTCTGCCTGCCGATGTGCCTTACAGCAATACGAACACAACCTGTGGCAAAATTAACTACTACACGGAGACCTGCCTCGGCAATTACGATGAAGGACAGGACATTCTCTACCAATTGAATGTGACCTCATCGGCGGTGATTGTGGACATCGCCCTAACCTCGAACGCCAGTTGGGTCGGAATCTGCGTTGACAATTCATGTCCGCCCGATTTGAGCTGCGTCAATTCGTGCGGGAGCTCCGGGAACTCCTGTAGCATGACGAATGTTTTTCTCCCAACGGGAACCTACTATCTCATGATTGACACCTGGCCGCTGCCGGATTGCATTCCTGAATTCACACTGACTATCAATCCTGCTTGTGAGCTTTCAGGGGCTTTATCGGGCACCTTAGGTCCCGGATTGTGCCGGGTTGTTGGAGATATTTGGGTGAATTCCGGTGACCTGCTCACGCTTCAACCCGGAACGACTTTCCGTTTCGACGGCCCCTACTCTTTCAAAATCTACGGAACGCTTTCGGCTATCGGGACGGCAAGCAATTCGATTGTCTTCACGACAGAGCAGACAGGTTCAAACCGCTGGCGGGGACTGCGCTTTGAAGGCTCGACCAGTTCGGGCAGCCGCCTTGCCTATTGCCTTATCGAGAAGGGTTATGCGACGGGCGACTTTCCAAATAACTGCGGCGGCGGGGTGTATTGCTACCAGTCTTCGCCGATTTTCACGCATTGCACCCTCAGCAGCAACTTCGCAAGCTATGGTGGCGGCGGGGTGTTTTGCTACTATTCTTCGCCCAGCTTCACCAATTGCGCGGTGAGCGGCAACTCGTCGGCCCAATACGGCGGCGGCGGGGTGCTTTGCTATGACTATTCTTCGCCGCTCTTTTCAAATTGCACCGTGAGCGGCAACTCGGCAGCCTACAATGGTGGCGGGGTGTGTTGCTACTATTATTCTTCGCCCAGCCTTACGAATTGCACTCTCAGCGGCAACTCGGCATCCGACTGCGGCGGCGGGGTGTTTTGCTACTATTCTTCGCCCAGCTTGACCAATTGCGCGGTGAGCGGCAACTCGGCAAGCTATGCCGGCGGCGGGGTGTATTGCAACTATTCCTCGCTCAGCTTGACCAATTGCACGGTGAGCACCAACTCGGCAACCCACTACGGCGGCGGGATGTGTTGCTTCTATTCCTCGCCCAGCTTGACCAATTGCACGGTGAGCGGCAACTCGGCAACCTACTACAGCGGCGGGATGTATTGCTACTATTCTTCACCCACCATCAAGAGTACAGTTATTGCCTTCTCGACTGGCTCGGGAATCCATTTTGAGAGCAGTGCAGGGAGCCAAGTTGGATATTGTGATCTTTTCGGAAACAGCGGCGGGAATTTCCAGTTTATCAACAATGATCCGTCACACGGCCCGCCGGGGATTGGTCAGCTCACGACAACCAACGCCAACGGGGATCCGTGCGATGTCTATCGGAACATCTTCCTCGATCCACTGTTCGTCAATCGCCCTGCTGGAGATTTTCACTTGACAGATCTTAGTCACTGCATCGGCGCAGGAAATCCAACCAGCCCTCCACCAACAGACTTTGAAGGCGACCCGCGACCCAATCCGGCGGGCACGAATCCAGACATTGGCATTGACGAGCATTGGCTGGGCTGTCCGGTGGGGCGCTTGGCGATTACAATGGCCAGCGGGAATGCGGTCTTGTATTGGCCGTATTTCGCGTATACAGTGAAGATCTACGGAGCGACTGCGCCTTACACGACGGGTACACTGCTTGCGACGGTGAATGGCGTGACGAGCTGGACAGATTTGAGCACGCCAAGCCGTCCCTCGCCTTATTTCTACTATGTGAAGGCGGTGCAGTAACACCATTTCATAGCGTGCCGGGCAGGTGAGACACCTGCCGCAGCGAAGAATAGACTTCAGGGCGCGCCCACGGGTGCGCCCTTGCTTTCTGCAGCGCACATTATTATTTTACTTTCTCGAGTCCAAAGACGGAGACTCCATAAATCCGCCGTGGCGGGTGCCCTCACCCGCCCGCAAAATCCAAGCGGGGCGAATCAGGAGATTCGCCACCGCGATATTTGTCTGTGGAGACTCAATGTCCCTTCTGCTTATTGTTCTGATTTGCGCCGCCCTTTTGTGGCTCGCCTATCGCCTCTATGGTTCGTTTCTCTCGCGCATCTTTCGACTGGATCCCAACGCGCAGACTCCCGCCGTTACGCTGCGAGATGATGTGGATTATGTGCCCATTAGCCCTCGCTTTCTGCTCAGTCAGCATTTCTCGGCCATCGCCGCCGCGGGTCCCATCGTCGGCCCTATCGTCGCCGCTGTCATGTTCGGCTGGGTGCCCGCGCTCATCTGGATTTTGATCGGCAGCATTTTCATCGGCGGCGTGCATGACATGGGCGCGCTCGTCGCGTCCATTCGCCACAAGGCGCGCTCGATTGCCGAAGTCGTCCGGGAAAATATGACGCGCCGCTCCTATGTGCTGTTTCTTCTCTTTGTTTGGATTACCCTCGTCTATATTATCGTGGCCTTCACTGACATCGTATCGAGCTCGTTTGTCGGCGCGCTGACGCTCGAAAACGGCCTCGTCGTCTCCGGTACCGGCATCGCCACATCCTCGATGCTCTATTTGATGCTGCCCATCATCATGGGCCTGCTCATGCGCTACGCTCGCCTTTCAGTTTCGCTGGCGACAGTTATTTTCTTGCCTCTTGTGGGTGTTGCGATTTGGGCCGGCCAATATATTCCGCTCGATCTCGCCACATGGTTTGGCATCAGTGACGGTGAGGCGCAAAAAATCTGGGACGTGTTTCTGCTGGCCTATTGCTTCGTTGCGTCCCTCATCCCGATGTGGCTGCTCCTGCAGCCGCGCGGTCACCTTGGCGGCTACTTCCTATTTGCTGCTCTTATCGGTGGAGCGCTCGGCATTCTCTTCGGCGGAAAATCGGTGGAATATCCGGCATTCACCGGCTGGATATTTCAAGGATCGGGCGCCGAGGCGATGCCGCTTTTTCCGCTACTTTTTATTACGATTGCCTGCGGTGCCTGCTCCGGCTTTCATTCAATTGTCGCTTCCGGCACGACCTCCAAGCAGCTCCGGCGCGAAACCGACGCCCGGCTCATCGGCTACGGCGGGATGCTTCTCGAAGGCATGGTTGCGGTGGTCTCCGTCGGCTGCGTAATGATGCTGAGCGCCTCGGCGGGCAGCGCGCTCATGGGCAAACCCAATTTCATCTACGCGCAAGGCATCGGCAGCTTTCTCAAAGTCATCGGCATCCCCGTCGGTTTCGGTATCGCCTTCGGCCTTCTTGCCTTCACCACTTTCGTCTATGACACACTCGATGTCTGCACCCGGCTCGGCCGCTACATTTTCCAGGAGCTCACCGGTTGGCAGAGCAAGCTCGGACGAGTCATCGCCACGCTGATTACGGCGTTCGTCCCGCTCTATTTCGTCCTGCAAACGGCGCTCGATGCCGCAGGCCGTTTGATTCCCGCTTGGCGCATCTTCTGGCCGCTCTTCGGCGCGAGCAATCAGCTCTTGGCGGCGCTCGCTCTCTTGGGCGTTAGCGTCTGGCTCTATCGGACTCATCGCTTGCGCAGGGTCTGGCTCATCTCCGGCCTGCCGACGCTTTTCATGTATTTCATGAGCTCCTGGGCGTTGCTGCGTTTCATCGCAGAAGGTTTCTTGCCTGACGGCTTCGTGATTCTGCCGACAAGTCCCGTGCCTTGGGTGGCGCTGATTCTCGTTGTGCTTGCGATTCTGCTCCTTATTGAAGCCTTTCGAGTTTTTCTCACTGCCCGCCCCAAAGAGGCGAAAGCCGTCCCCGTCACGGCATAAGTACCCTCCGGTGGATCTTGCGCCCGTAGCGCCCAGCTTGCTGGGCCCTCATGCCGCAGGAGTTCCCGACCCGTATGGCGATTCCGGATTCAGAAAAGTGACGCCGCCGGAATTGGGAAACATCATCCTAAGATTTCATGGCCCAGCAAGCTGGGCGCTACGCATTCCGAATGCCCCCTCGTTTCTGAAAAGGATTCAGAGACTTGACTTCCCGCTTCTTTGTCGTTAGATTATTACAAACGCATTCCCAGCTATGCGATGTAACTCGCAAGGAGTGACCCGTGCGTTTCACCGGCCACGCCGCTACTCCCATTCTCCTCGCCTGTCTGCTTTTCCCTGCGATTCCGTCAAATGCTTTCGACTTCTTGCGCATCTCGCCTTCCCCAGCTGCCAACGGGCGAGGAGGCATTTTTCTTCCCGGTGACTGGGACGATCCTCAATACGCACATTACAATCCGGCCGGGCTCGGTTTTGCGGTGATGCAACAGCGTTTCGGGGCGGGCTTTTCTGACATGAAATGGCTGCCGGGCTGGCATTTTGTTGATATGTCGTATCGCAGCTTCGGTCTCTACGCTCCCCTTGGTAAAGATGACGCGCTGAAAGATCTGGGCTACAAAGGCGCGATTCACTATGGCGTCGGCTTGAATGGAGTCCTGTTTGATTTGGGCGAGACCGAACGACGTGATGAGTTCAATCGCCCGATTGGCACTTTTCATTCTTGGGAAAACAGTTATGCCGTCACCCTCGCCGCGGCCACCGCTTCTCAAATCAACACGGCCTTCGGCGTAACACTCAAAGGGGCGGACGCGCACCTTTCTCCAAGTCCGTATGGTGGCAGTGCGGCCGCGTTCATGTTCGATTTCGGCGGATTGCTTGAATTACCCCTGGTGAAAATCCTGCAAGGGCGTGGCACCGATCCACCGGACGAATTCGGTCTGAATCCCGAAGTCACCTGCGGTCTCGGCTACGCTCTGACCAATGTCGGCGGCAAGGTGTACTACGAATACCCAGGCACGGGCTCTCCGTTGCCACGCACCGCCTCGATAAGCACGGGGATAGCATTCGAGCTTCGGAAAGAAGACCCAACACTTGGGACATGGAGAATCCTGACGCTCGGCTGGGGAGTTCAAGGGGATGATGACCTCGTTTGTGCAACGGATGGTTCCTGGCGCTATTCGAGAAGCCTGCGCGGAGATATTCGCTTCTTCAACGACCTTGTCTTCGGCAGATTCAGTCCAAACATCATCAAGTTGCGAGGTTGGGAGCTGGGGCTCATCGAGGCCCTCTATGTGCGAGTCGGTGCACATGAAGATCCAGAGGGCAACGTCTTCTATCACACCTACGGTTTCGGCCTGCGCTTCGCCGGACTCTACAAGTGTCTCGTGGCGAGCGGCGGCTACAGACCTCCGGACGACCTATTCCGTCACCTGGACATCCGGTACGATTTCAGCCGCTACGATGTCATTCCCTACCGCTTGGGGGACCCCAATCCGCTGGACGAGACGAAGGGACACTTCGTGAGTCTCTACTTCCGATAACCATTCTACAAATTCCGCCGCGCAGAGGTCTGCCGTGCGCGGATTCAATATATCCAAATCGCCTCGCGCATGCGCGCGTAACGCGTAATAAGTAATTACCTATCTCTCTCTTCTTAAGAGAGATGGAACTAGAGATTACTCTCACATTTTTTGAAGAGAGGTCTCTCTTGAGAAAAAGAAAAAGAGAGATCTCTACTTCTTTGGCAATCGCGAAAAATTCTCCCGAAAAAGTACTCGCTGTAAGCCACAATGCACTTCGACGCGAATTCCGTGGCAGATATACCAAGAAGACTTGATGTTGTCAGAATAATTTCGTATATTATAGCCAAAACAGAGAAGAACAGTCGAATGATGTTCAGATTTTTCATCGCTTTCATGCTGCTGCTGTCCTGGATTTGCACCAGCGCTGTCGCCGCTCCGAATCCGGCGGAAATCGCCAAAGGCTTCGGCTGGAGCAAGATCAGCGAAGTCCGGCTCGACGGTCCCATCGAGGCTGCCGCTGCCTTTCATTGTGGAAAAGGCTGCACAACGCAATTCGTCATTCCCGAGCAGGGTTGGGGCACTTATCTTATCTTTCGCGCAACGGACGAGGGGCTTGAGCTCGCGCGCTGGGACGAGGCGGCGGGATTTGCTTGGCAGCGCGATTTGGAGTTCCCTATTTTTATCTCGCTTCAAACCTCGACCGATGGCCAGCTCGTGGCCGCCTGCACCTGGGAAGAAGAATCCGTATTGGGTTTCGTCTTTGATCACGGCGGCGCACAACGATTCCGCGAGCCGCTGGATCCGCTCTCGCAATTGGCCGTTTTCCCCGATGGGAGTGCATGGAGTGTTACTTGGGCGATGTTCGATTGGCCGCAAGCACAATCCACCGAAGCGCCCGCCGTTTCGATGGCACCCGAATGCGCGGGAGGGAAGTGGAACAAAAAGCCCCTCGCCTCGGGTGAAACGGTTTGGTGGTATCGTCCTTTGCATCATCCGAGGGAAGCGCCGCATCCCGCGCTCTGTTACCCTGCCTTCGCTTTGACAGATCAGGGTGGCGCGATTCTCTTTTCCGAGCAGGAGAACGGCAGTTTCGTCACTTTCTTTGCCGATGTGGTGTGCGGCGAAGACAAGCTCGTGTTGGTGAATGAGGGGGAAGATGCCGTCGGCAATCAAGCGCGCGAGATGATTGCGCTCTCGACCGCAGGCGAAGAGCTTTGGCGCGTTCGCGCCCACCGTCAATCGAGTCAGGTATCCGGGTTCCTTCATGGTCAGGACCTTGTTCTTCTCTTTGTCGGAAAGGATATCGAATATCGCAACGCAACAAACGGAGCACTCATTGCATCGGACACGCTGAAATTGGAGGAGAGAGAGCGCCTCTTTCCCATTCAAGGATTTCTGCACAATGACGAGGGTTTTCTCGTGCTGGGCCGGCAACTGTCCATCCATGTGAGTCTGAATCCGGGGGAAGGAATCTCCCATTGCGAGCCTCTCGAGATGGGCGGCGCGCTGAGCTATGACGGAAAACTCTGCGCACTCTATTCGACAGCGCCCGACTCGGCGGCGAGAGTTTGCACGCTTTTCAAGAAGGCGCAATAGCATGAGGCGTGCCGTGTATTTGTTCTTCGCTCTGCTTGTTGCTGTCGGTGCGGCCCTGGCCGCGCGCTGGCCTTTGGGCGGAAATCCCACCATAAGTCCTCCTCGTCTCACGGATCCCTTTGGGGCACGCGCGCGCTCTTCGGGTGCTTACGATTTTCACATGGGACTCGACATCGGCGCGCCGCTTCGAACGCCAATTTGCTCGCCTTTTTCCGGTCGCGTCGAAGATCGCCGACAGCTTCCAGGCTATGGCAACACGCTCTGGGTCAGTCACGGCGAATCCTTCGATTCTTTCTATGCGCACATGGACGATGTCGGCCATGCCGAAGGCCTCGTTTCGGAGGGAGAAGTCATCGGCTATGTCGGCAACACCGGCGGCAATTACGGCTATCATCTCCATTTCGCGCGCTACGATGGTCTGCTCTCGTATCCGTGGTCCGGCGGCAACCGCATTTGGGTGCATCCCGCCCATGATTTGCCCTATTACAACGCTCATCCCGACAGCGGTCCTCATCCTGTGGACAGCAGCTATTTTGCAGATAATGAATCCCTTTTTGTGAATGCGCAAAACGCGCTCGAAGCGCACTTCGATTTGCATATCCCTGCGCGCAGCTTTTCCTTTCTCTCACTTCACCTGCGAATCTTCAACACCTTTGAACTTCTGGCGGATTATTCCATCGAGGATTTCTTGCAGAACTATGATTACGATTCGACGCCGCCGCCTTCGGGTTGGGAGGAATTTCAGACCGTGAAGCTGCGCGCGACTTCTGTTGAAGACCACCGTCCGCCGGGAACGCTCACCTTCTATCCGGAGTTCTATCAGAGTTCGCATTGGCCGAATCCCGCGCATCAGACGATTGAATTCGTCTTCATTTGGCCCGAGGTGCACGAAGAGACGCGCACAGCAGTCGCAGCGAGAACAGCGTC
>JAZDIW010000367.1:0-2589 GCA_043804575.1 bacterium | reverse complement strand
AGTCCCGCACGACGAAGCGCATTGGCTGCTCGAAGGCAAGCTCGCGGAAAAACTTGGCTGATGAAAATGCAAATCCATGCTTTAATGTAAAAACCTTTTGCTCCAAATGAAAGTATGATGGATTTAGAGACTGCCCGGCCGCTGATTATGGACTCCTTTCGGAAGAGCCACCTGCCCGGGCACGCCAAGGCCTCGGAGAAGAAGGCGGAAGAATTCGTCGGGGACGTATTCAAAAACGTGCTAGGGTGGGACCTTCTCGGCTCAGAGGTCAACCCGCAGAAGAAAATCCGCTCGTACGGACGCTCCACGCGCGTGGATTACAGCTTTCAGCGCGCGGGCCGTATCCGGCCTGATTTTTACGTTGAGGTGAAGCGATTCTCGGAGAGCCTCGACAATCCGGAACACGTTGCGCAGACGATATCCTACGGCAAGAGCAGCCGCACGCGCTGGGTAGTACTGACCAATTTCCACCGTTGGAGGGTGTTTAATTCGGACTACTTCGACGACTTAGGAAAAGCGGAAATGTTTGAATTTGATATCGCCGACATCGCCAATCCGGCTAAAAGCCGGCAAACTTGGGAATGGCTCAGACTATTTTCACGTGAAGAAGGCGGTGATGGGGCCCTTGAGGCGTATGCCAAGGCAAACAAGCACTGGAAAGAGGCGCCGGATATCGAAGTCCTCCTCACCGATCAGCTAATCGATAACCGCCGCGCGCTGATGAAGGCGATAAAGGAGCAGAACCCGATGCTCTTCGATTCTGACAACGAGGAAGACATCGATGAGGACAAACGCCTGGGCGCCTGCGTGCAGCATATCTTCGACCGCCTCATCTTCGCCCGCTCGTTGGAAGACAATGGGCTAGAGCCAGACCTCAGGATGGAAGAAATGTGGAACGCGTGGCAGAAGGACAGGCGGCCCAATTTCTACAAGGATAACCTGCATGAATATTGGCGACGCATGCGCAAGCGCTTCGATTCGGACATCTTCGATGATCACCGCATCGACGGTCTGAGCATCAAGAAAGAGGATTTCATGCCGGTGTTCGAATCATTCTACTACAAACCCGGCACCAAGCTCCGATACTATTTCGACGTCATCCCGTTGGACGTTCTGGGCCACACCTACGAAAATTATCTCTCCTACAAAGACACCGAAACCGCCAAACGGGCGGGCATCGAGGAAGAGAAAAACAAGCGCAAACAGTCTGGCATTTATTACACGCCAAAATTCCTAGTGGAATTCTTGGTCTCGCAGACCTTGGGCCTGCGGTTGGCTGCCTGCAAGACGCCAGCGGATGCGCTCAAACTGAGGATCATCGATCCTGCCTGCGGCTCGGGCACGTTCCTTGTGAGGGCATTCGAAGAGTTCCATAAGTGGTATGTCGAACAGACACAGAAGATGGGAGCCGAAGGACGTGGCTTCTCGGAAGCCGGACGGCTGCGCTTCGAGGTCGAGGTGCTGGAAAACTGCATTTACGGGGTTGACTTGGACCTCAAGGCAGTAAGACTGACGGAATTGAACCTTTTCCTGCGCATGATAGACATACCGGAGAGCCTGCCGCATTTGCGCATCTTCAACAAGAATTCGCTGGTATCCGAGCTTTTGCGCAAAGACACCAAGCCGCTCCGATTGGAAAAGCTCGCGCCCCTTGTTGTGGAATCAGGGGGTTTTGACATCGTGTTAGGCAACCCGCCTTGGGAGAAATGGAAGCCCAACTCGGACGAGTTCTTTGAGGACTTCGTGGAAGACAAGGGCTTTAGGGACTGGCCGACGCAGAAGAAGAAAAATACGATAGACGAGCTTCTCAAGCGCAGGGGCGTCAAGGCGGACTGGGATGCGGAGGAGCAGAAATACGAGATCTACTCTGAATATTTCAGGCAGAGCTACCAGTTCCAGCGCGGGGACGGGGAAGACGGCGCCAAGCGCTCTTCGGGAGACATTGACTTGTATAAATTGTTCGCCGAACGGGCTTACCAGCTGCTCAAGGAGGGGGGCGAATGTGGCTTCGTAATCCCGTCTGGCATTTACACCGACTTGGGCACGAAAGGATTGAGGCAGATGCTGTTTGAGAAATGCAGGCTAGAGGGGCTTTATTCGTTTGAGAACCGGGGCCAGAAGATTTTCGCAGCCGTGCATGCCAGTTGGAAGCCTACGCTGCTCGTTTTCCAAAAAGGCGGCAAGACCGAATCATTCCCCGCAGGGTTCACGCTGCACACCGAAGAGGATTTGAAGGCGGCAGTGGCGAATCCGACGATTGTTCCGATTGAATTCGTGAAATCTTCCTCGCCTGCTTTGAGCGTGCTGGAGGTCAAGACGCCCAAAGACATGGAAATCGTGAAGAAGATGCTCAGGCAGCCGCCAATCGGAAAAGAAATAGACGGATGCTGGAACATCCAAATGGCCAGCGGCTTTCACATGACCAACGACAGCCACTTGTTCAAGGAAGGGACTCTCGGCGGCGTGCCGATGCTGGAGGGAAAGAATTTCCACCAATTCACGCATCAATGGCAAGGGAAGCCCGTGGCCAGATACACGGTCTCGGAAAAAGACATCGAAGCGAACCTCAAGCCCGAGAAGATTTACCAT
>JAZDIW010000366.1:0-7329 GCA_043804575.1 bacterium | reverse complement strand
GAAACCGGCGCGATTGTCACCGCTGAAGAGCACAGCATCTACGGCGGCCTCGGCAGCGTTGTCGCGCGGCATATTGTCCAGAGCTCTTGGCGCGTTCCCATGCGAATCGTCGGAATTCCGGATATTTACCTCACAAGTGGGGCTCCTGAGGAACTACTTGAGGTCGCGGGATTGACGGCGCAGAATATTGCCGCCAAATTGAAAGATATGCTTTAGGAGGTTATGGAAGAATGGATGAACGATACCTGAAATACTCAACCTTTCCCCATGTGGATGAATACCTGCTGAGCGTTCTGCCCAAGCGCGACCCTGTGCTGGTGGAAATGGAAGCCGTTGCTCTCGAACGAGATTTTCCTTTCATCGGTCCGCTCGTCGGAGAGTTTTTGGGGATTTTGGCACGCGCAATTCGTGCGAAGACCTGCTTCGAGCTTGGGTCGGGATTCGGTTTTAGCGCGCTGCATCTGGCGCGAGCGCTCCCGCCAAACGGCGAAGTTATCTGCACCGACGGCGAAGAAGAAAACGCGCGCCTTGCGAAGAAATTATTCGAGAAAGCGGGCCTGCTTTCAAAGCTCGAATTTCGTGTCGGCGATGCGCTGACGATTTTGAAGGAATACGCGGGGCCGTTCGACATCCTTCTCATGGACATCGAAAAGAAAGATTATCCGCAGGCTCTCGAGCAGGCTTGGCCGAAGGTGGCCGTCGGAGGTTTTTTCATTGCTGACAATCTGATTTACCACGGCCGCGTTTGGGAGGGTAACCACGAACCCTCGACCGTGGGCATCCGTCGCTTCACCAAAATGCTCTACGCCCTGCCCGATGGGAAGACTTCCATCTTGCCTCTTCGCGACGGGATTTCGGTGACGATGAAAATCGCATGAGGTCTGATTCACGCATCCTCAGGGTTTTTAGAATGGCAACTTGACTATGCAAAACAGAATTGCCTATTCAACTGGAAAAGTCACATAACAGAAAGGAGCCAGGAAAAATGTCAGAAGACTATGAACCTCAGCATGAGGCACAGCTGCAAGAAGAACAAGTCGAGGATAATTTGGGTGAGGACTCCGAGGAGAACGTGCCGTTTAAGTACTCCATTACGAGTTATGGGGCCGATTATACCGTCGACGGGCTCGTGAAGCGCATGCAACAGGGGAGTGTCTACATTCCTCCCTTTCAAAGGGCTTTCGTATGGAATCTAAAGCAGGCGTCGCGTTTTGTGGAGTCATTCCTACTCGGTCTGCCAGTGCCGGGAATCTTTCTCTCAAAAGAGCTTGATACCGGGAAGTTGTTGGTCATTGACGGGCAACAGAGACTTCGAACACTCCAGTATTTCTATGAGGGTCTTTTTGCAGACAGTAGAAGGCAATTTGCCCTTAAGGGAGTCCAACCAGAGTTCGAAGACGTCACATATAAGTCTCTTAGAGAGGAAGACCGGCTCAATTTGGACAATTCGATTTTGCACGCGACAATAGTCCAACAGGATGAACCTTCAGAAGATCAAAGTAGTATTTACCATATATTCGAAAGACTCAATACTGGAGGCACACTACTGCAGCCACAGGAAATCCGTGCATGTATCTATCATGGTGAATTCAATGCCTTGCTGAAACGGCTGAACGAGAATAGACATTGGCGTTCAATCTATGGAAAAGTCAGCCCTCGAATGAGAGATCAAGAGCTCGTATTGCGATTTTTTGCGCTACTGAATACCGAGGTAGAGAACTACAGCCCTCCCATGAAACAGTTTCTGAATACCTATATGGCCGAGAACAGGGACATAGAGGCTGACCATGGTGACCAACTCGCTCAGATATTTGCGGATACTATTGAGCTCGCTTATGAGTCCATGGGTTCAAAGGCTTTTAAGCCGGAGAGAACTCTTAATGCCGCTGTATTTGACGCAGTGATGGTCGGTATTGCCATGAGGCTAAAACAAGGTAATGATCTTGGCCGTGAGGATTTGAAGACAAAATACGATGCTCTTCTGCAAAGCGAAGACTTCGTCTCTGCATGCAAGACAGGGACTGCGACTTGGGAGAACGTGAAGATTAGGATTTCAATGGCAGTCAAGGTTATGGCTGGCGTGCAATGAGAAATATCGAAGTTTTTCGCTATCAATTGCGGCTCGACAATTTGTTCAAACAAATCGACGCTTTGGCGCCAGATCCAGAAATGCAGTCTCACTGGGCACGCTACTTGTGCATTCTCACCGCGGGATATTTGGAAGTATCTGTGCGTGAAATATTAAGTGACTACACGTCGAAAGTAGCCAATCGGAACGTGGGAAACCTCGTGCGGAGATATCTTGAAGGTTTCCATAATCCTAATATGGAGAGAATCCTTCAAGTTGTGGGACGTTTTGATAAAGACTGGGGAGACAGTCTCAAGTCGGACACTGAGGGGCAATTGAAAGAAGCCGTCGACAGTATCATGGCGAATAGACACAACATTGCCCATGGGAAACAATCAGGTATCAGTTTTGTTCAAATCAAAGAATACTATGAACAAGCCAAAAAAGTCGCCGAGTTGATAGAGAATATGTGTAAATAAATCACGATATTACACTTTCATCCCAGCAAGCAAGGGGCGAATTGGGAGATTCACGGTTGCGAGGATGGCGCGAGGGGTGAGGGCCTCCCTCGCGGCGGGAGAATGTTATTCGAACATGCAGCAATGCTTCAAGAAATCCTTTTTGTGAATCGGCCCGTTTATTGCTTTCGTGGATGGGAGTATCCGATTGTGAAGAGACATACTGTGGAGGGACCGGTGAGAAAGAAAAACAGCAAAGCACCTTTTGGCGCGATTGTCTTTTGGCGACCTCGGGATATGTGGTATTCGCTCAGCGAAAAGCAGCGTGCGGAATATCGCAAGAAGCAACACGCGATTTTGGAGAGGTGGACAAAGAGCGGAGTAAAATGGCTGGGTACCTACGATTGCCACTTCTCGTCAGGTTGGAGCATGATGGCCGCGCTCGAGTATCCGGATTTGGATACCTTGCAGGATTTCGTTCGTGAGCTCAACGGCATCGGTCGCAATCGCTATTTTCTGACGGAGTCGCACATCGGCCTGCGCGTCGCCCCATAACAACGACTCAGTGCAATTCCGGAGGCGTGATATGGCCGAGAAGGGAGGGGGCGGAAGGATCATGTTCGGCGCAGCGGCGGGCTGCCAAAGACAGGTCTCGCGAAGCATAGCAGTAAGCGCACAGGTGGCCGCAGGTGTCATACGCGCCGATGTCCTTGCTGACGGTGCAAAGGCAATATTTTCGCTGCCCCGGGTCCTTCTTCAGCGGCGCGCGCACTGCGAAAAGCCGGTGCAAGAGTAGCCCATCAATGCAGCTTCCCGGAGCGATTCCCGCCTCTTTCATGTCCAATTCCTCGGCGCAGCTTTGGATTTCTATTCCATATTGAAGAGCGATTCGACGGAGCCTTTTCGCCAGCGGAATCGCCTTCGCACGAATCTCACTTTCAACACAAACATCCAAACCTTCCGTTCGCAGATTCGCGAGCCTTCGCGCCACGAAGGGATAATAATCCACAAAGCTGACAATCACCCGCTGTGTGAAGCCCGCCAAATTCGACGCCAATTGTCCAAAGCTCTGCTCATGATAGGATTCGTCTGTTCGGTTGCTGAGAACAATCGGATCATAGCGCCAAAGGACTCTTTCGGCGCCCAGTTTCGTGCTCAGTTGCCGGAACATCTGCAAGCGCTCCTCGAGCGGAGGCAGTCGGCTCTCGAGCGGCGGGCCATAGGGAGTCAGCGTGTAGAGAAAAAGGAAGCGGTATCGGCGCGACTCGATTTCATCCAGGAAAGGCAGAAGCGACTTCGGATATTTCGTCCAGAAGACAATCGCATCCACATCCTCCACTTTCAAGCTGACATGGTAAGCTATCTGCGGTCTCATCGGATGCTGAACAACGCAGAAGCCTTCGCGCAGTCGATTCATCATCCACTCGCCATAGAAAGCCGGAATATCCGTTCGTCTGCTGGCACTGATAATCATTTCAAGAAGACATAGGATGCGTTTATGTTTGTCTCATCACTCTCGAAGTGTGAGGAATTCATTGCGGGAGATAAGACTCTTCTGCGGGAATTACTTCATCCTGCAAAGCAGCCTCTCTCTATTCATTACAGTCTGGCTCACGCACGCCTGGCTCCCGGGCAAAGTTCTCTGAAACACCGACTGCGCACGAGCGAGGTCTATTACATTCTTGCGGGACAAGGCCGGATGCATGTCGAAGGCGAGGCGCGTCTTGTCAAAGAGGGCGATGCGATTTACATACCGCCCGGCGCCTCGCAACATATCGAAAATCTTGGACCCGATGAACTGACTTTTCTGTGTATCGTGGAGCCGGCTTGGCATGCTGAGGATGAAATGATCGAGTCTTGACTCTCTCAATCCCTGATGCCGCTGGGAATAACTTCTTTCTCATGGACGGCCAAAAGGATAAAACCCAAGACGACCGCGCTGCCGACCAGAGTCTGCCACGACGGGATTTCATGCAGAAAAAGGGCGGCAAGCAAGGAAGCCCCAATCGGCTCGGCGACGATAGCAAGACTGACCAAGTAGGCTTTCAAGTACCCGATAGCGTAGATGAGGAGTGTGTGTCCAACGAGAGTCGGGACAAGGCCGAGAACGAGCAATGCTCTCCATGACGATGCATCAAAGCCAAACAGAGGAACAGCGAAGATTTTCGAAAACAACAGAAGATAAAATGTGATTGCACATTCGGCGGCAAGCATGAACGGCAGAATCGGTGTGCGTTGGCGCAATTTTCTCAAGAATAGCGCATGAACGGCTCCAAGTAGGGCGGCTCCGAGAGCCAATAGATTGCCTCGGGCCGTTGTGATTCCCCCATGAAACAGGGAAATGAAGGCGGCTCCTGCCATTGCACCCACCAAGCCCACTACAGTCCGCGATGAGACCCGTTCCTTGATGAAGAAATGGCCCAAAACGGCGGTGAAAATCGCCTGCGTGTTCGTGAGAACAAGCGCGGCGGCCACAGAAGTCTGTTGAAGGCTTGATATAAAAAGAATGCTGGCACAAACGGTAATCAGCGTGGCTGCAAAGATGGTTAGGAGAATTCCAGCCGGGATCTCGCGCCATTGCCTTCGAACGGCGGGAAACAGAAGGGTTGGAAGCAGCGCTGTGCCGGCAATCGCTCCGCGCCAAAAAGCGATCGCGACGGGAGGAGCTTGTGCAAGGCGTATGAAAAGCGAGGCGGTCAGGACAGTCAGAACACCCAATAGCAGCATCAGTCGGGGACTGACTCGAGGGGATTCCGTCTGCACTTCGGCAAATCTCTGGGGTTTCATAGTCGACTCTTCCGGTTTCCAATCCGTTGCTTGTTGATTTTCAATCGGCGATGGTTGCGGGAAGAGATTCTTTTTCGTAGATGGCGAAGAGGATCGAAGCGATGATGATGGCGCCGCCTATGGCGGTTTGCAAAGACGGGATTTCGCCCAAGAAAAGTGCGGCCAGTATCGTGGCACCCACCGGCTCGCCGACAATGGCAAGGCCAACCAGATAGGCCTTCAGATAGCCGATGGCATAACTGAGTAGCGTGTGCCCAATGAGGGTCGGAACGAGGCCGAGCATGAGTAGGGCTTTCCATGAGGGAGCGTCAAAACCGGACAGAGGAACGGCAAAGAGTATCGCAAAAAGAAAAAGGTAAACCACGCTGGCCATCTGCACGGTGAACATGAACGGGATAATGGGTGTGCGCTGTCGAAGCCGCCGGGCACACAGAGAGAAAGCCGCCACCGTCAGCGCCGCGGCGAGAGCAAGGAGGTTTCCCTTCAGAGCCGTGCCCCCGTCCTGCGACAGCGAAATCATGACGGTTCCCGTCATGGCGCCGACCAGACCCACGACCGCGCGCCCAGAGACTTTTTCGTGAATCAGAAGATGCCCGAAAAACGCCGTGAAAATCGGCTGCGTCGAAGTGAGCACGACCGCGGCAGCCACCGAAGTGTAGGCGAGACTCGAGATGAAAAAGATATTGTGCAGCGCAATGATAAAAGTAGCCGCGCCGACAGACAGCACCGTTTTCGTGGACAGGCCAACCCATTGCCGTCGCAGTGAAGGGAGAGCGAAAGCGAGCAGAAAGACGGTTCCGGCAATAGCGGCGCGCCAAAAGGCCGCCGCCACGGGAGGAACATCGGCCAGGCGGATGAAGAGGGACGAAGTCGCTACCGCCAAAACCGCCGGCAGGAGAACCAGTCGGGGACTAACCCGTGCGCGATCCACCAGAATATTCCAAATTTAGTGCGGCTTCTGTCGCGCCTGAGGGTACGCGTGCCAGATTCGAATGGCTTGCACAAAACCAAAGATGGCGAACGGAACGAGAAAGGGAGGCCAATAATACCAATTCTGTGTCGTGAGAAAGCCGAGACAAAGTGATTGCACACCGGTTCCCAAATAGACACATCCGTCAATGAGACCCACCGCTGTTCCCGCCGCGCGTCGCCCGCCAAAGTCCATTGTGGAAGTCCCGGACAGCATTCCATGCGTTCCGATGACACAGAGGGACATGAGACCAACAATCGTTCCCAAAACGAACGGATTCAAATTGAACACGAAGCCCATCGTGATGGTCAAGCCGAGCAGCGTGCCGTAGAGCAGAGCGGCCACCGGTCCGCGACGCGAGCCAAAAACCTTGTCGGAAACTCTTCCTGCTATCAGCCCTCCAGAGGCTCCCGCCAACAGCAGGATAAGACCCCAATTCTCCCGTAAGAAATGCTCCGAAGGAAGTCGCAAAGACTCTTTGGCAAAGATAGGATACCAGTGCATGATTCCATTTCGCAGGACACCTGTGCAGAACTCTATAGTGGCAATCGTAATAATAATCTTGTCCGTAAGAATTCGCTTCAGGATCTCCCCCAGATGGAACGGTTTATCTTCCTCTCCGGACGAGGCATCGGCTGTGTCGAAATCCTTGAATCCGGCTTGGCTTGGGCGGTCGCGTAAGATGAAGAGCTCTAACAGGAAGAAGGCGGTTAGAATGGCGGCGGGAATGAAAAACACCCACCAGGTTTGGTCAACGGCGCTGCCTTCCATCCCTAAGGTGCGACGCAGCAGAATCTGAACAAAATTCAGATGAGTGTCCACTTGCGCTTTAGTTGCCTGAACAATGGCATAGCCCCAATCGAAAGCAAAGTAGAGTCCCAGCGAAATGAGCACGCCAAAAATCCCGCCAAAAGTTCCCCTCTCGCGCACATGAAACCAGGCGGCATTCACCTTGACAATGGCGACCGCTCCGAAACTCTGAAAATACATGTTCGCGGAGTAAATGACAGAAAAAATGAGAACCGTATTGATCGAGAGCCTTCCGA
>JAZDIW010000365.1:0-5260 GCA_043804575.1 bacterium | reverse complement strand
CCATTTGCCCCCTTGCTTCGCTGCCGCAGACATTCAAAGAGAAGTACCCCCGTCGCCACCGAGACATTCAAGGATTCGACCGTTCCCGAAAGAGGAATCCGGATGCGCACATCCGCCGTCTTCTTCAATAGAGGAGAGACGCCTCGTCCTTCCGCTCCCATGATGAGCGCCACGGGCCGCCTCCAGTCGAAATCACTATAGGCGATTTCTCCCTCACCCGTGGCCGCCACAACCCAGAGTCCATTCTCCTTCAGAAATCGGACAGCCTGATGCAGATTCGGTACCTCCACAAGTTCGAGCGAAAAGAGAGCCCCCGCGGAGGCCTTCACGACGGCGGCGGAAAGCGGCGCGCGGCGCCGACCCGAGATGATTAGACCATGCACACCTGCACATTCGGCAGCTCGAAGCACGGCTCCAAAATTCTGAGGATCCTCAATGCCGTCCAAAATGAGGAGAAGTGCCCATGGATTCTCAGTGGTCACCTCGTCAACAAACGCCTCTAAGTCGCGCCGCACTGCCGGCGGCACAACTTCGGCCATTACACCCTGATGCACCGCCTCGGCTTCTTTCCCCAGATGCTCCATGTCCAAGGGCAGCACTTCGATCTTCTGCTCTGACGACAGGCGGACTATTCGCTGAATGCTGTCGCCACGCGCCTGTTGTGCCACCCAAAGCCGCCGCACCGCCCGCTTCTGAAGGGCCATGAGCACCGGACGGCGACCGTAGATGCGCAAAAGCCCAGCCTCACGGCCGGGCTCCTTCCGTCCCAGTCGGGATTTAGCCTTCTCCTTCAATCAACTCCACCAATCGTTCGAGATCCGAATCGGAATAGAAATCGAGCTCAATCGTTCCGCCCTGCGCACGGGCTCGAATCTTGATCCGCGTGGAAAGCCGACGACGCAATCGCTCCTCCGTTCGCGCAAAGTAGCTTCGTCGTCTCTGTTCAGACAGTTTCACATCTGCACTCCCCTTGGGCTCCCGCGATGGCGCTGCCGGTACACGCACGAGCTCTTCGGCCGTTCGCACGCTCACCTCATCTGCCAAAAAGCGACGGTGCAACGAGAGCCGGGTCTTGTCATCTTTGGCAGTCAGAAGTGCCCTTGCATGACCCATCGTCAGCTCCCCTTTGCGAATGCTCTCTTTGATTTCCTCGGGGAGCTTCAAAAGGCGCAGGATATTGGCGACATGCGTGCGGCTCTTGCCGACGCGCTCTGCAATCTGTTCCTGAGTCATTTGACAGTCCGTCTGCAAACGCCGGAAAGCCTCCGACAGTTCGATGGGATTCAGGTCTTCGCGCTGCACATTCTCCAGAAGCGAGAGCTCCAACATCTCCCTATCGGAACCCACTTCGATGATTCGCGCCGGGATGCGCTCCAGCCCGGCTTCTCTCGAGGCGCGCCAACGCCGCTCCCCGACGACAATCTGATACTTCTCCCCGTGCCGCCGCACAAGAATCGGCTGCAAGAGGCCGCTGGTGATGATGGATTGTTTCAGTTCTTCGATGGAACCGGAATCAAACACCTGCCTTGCCTGCACGGGATTCGGTTCAATACGAGTGACCTCAATCTCCGCCACCTGGCCCGTCGGCTGAGCCAACACTTCGCTTTCCGCAATCAGAGCTCGTAGCCCTTTGCCCAAAGATCTGGATTTCACATAATCTCCCTTGTCGTCTCGTTTTGTGAGGCGAGAAATTCCGATGTCAGTTCTCGATAATTCTGCGCGCCGCGCGAGTTCGGATCATAGAGATAAACGGGTTTGCCGAAGCTCGGAGCCTCCGAAAGACGCACATTGCGCGCGACCAATGTTTGGTACACCCGACTTCCGAACACTCCGCTAATCTCTTCGCGGACTTGTTTCGAGAGATTCAAACGACCGTCATACATCGTCAGCAAAATCCCCTCGATTTCGAGGGTGGGATTCAGCCGTTCGCGCACGAGCCGAATCGTGCTCATCAAATTCGTCAGCCCTTCGAGGGCGTAGTACTCGCATTGCATCGGAATAATCAGCGAGTGCGAAGCGGTCAGAGCATTCAGCGTCAGAAGGCCCAGAGAAGGAGGGCAGTCAACGAAAATGAACTCATAGCCTCGATCCAACTTCTCCAAAGCCCTGCGCAAGACCGTCTCTCGCGCCACCATGGAGACGAGCTCGATTTCCGCCCCGAAAAGCCGCGTATCGGCGGTGACAATATCCAGCCCCGCCACCATGGTCGGGCGTGCAACGCCGGCCAGCGGCGCGTCCTCCATGAGAACATCATAGATTCCGGCCGCTTCCTCTCGCGGTGAAAAGCCGAGGCCCGAGCTCGCATTCCCCTGAGGGTCTGTATCAATAAGCAAGACCGACTTGCCTTCCATCGCTATCCCTGAGCCCAGATGGATGGCCGTCGTCGTCTTGCCCACTCCCCCCTTCTGATTGGCTATCGCAATGGTCTTTCGCACCATCTATAAAATATACTCCAGTCCATGAAAAATGCAAGTGATTTTCGTATAAAGTGGATCTTGCGGCGTAAGGAGTTCAGAATCGTGCACTTCGGGCAGGCCAAACGAAGCAGAAGCCCGCGCAGGCTCACCTCTCGTGAATGCCGCCGGTGAATCAGACGCTTCCTTCTGTTTGTTTCAAAATGACTTGCATGCCCATTCGTTCCATGTCGGCGATGAGCCGAACGGGCTCTGCGAAATGCCCCATCATCCAATGGCCGGGCTTGCGAAGCGAACCGTCCAGCCATTGCCGGAGGCAGGAAACGACCGGAATGGCCGTCGCTTCATAGCCATCCTCGTGAGATAGAATGACTTCGAGCTTGCGGCCATCCGTTGCCTCGGCCTCGAGCTTGAGACGCAAACCGAAAGGAGGCTGACAGAAGCGCCTCAAAGCCCAACCCAATGCCCGAGCGCCGAGTTTCGCGCCTCTTCCTCGATGTCCTATTTTGAGAATGAGAATCATTACTAATATCGTATCCGCTACCCAATGCCCAAATCCCGCCGAATACATGCCGAGCTCTTCCAATCCAAAACGCTCCGGCATGTCCGTCAGTTCGGGGACCTGGTAGGGATAGCAGACCTGCGCTCCGAAAGGAGATTCGAAATCCATTTGTCTCTTGCCACTCCCTTTCTGAAGAGCGCTCTTGAGAGCCTCTCCGTTTCGTGCATTGACAGAGAGTCCTGAAACACGCGGCACAGGCAAGTCCGCGTTGAGCTTCTCTGCCGCTTCGCGCGCTCGCTGCAAATCGCGACCGAGAATCAGAATTTGCGCATCGGTTCTTTTATAAGATGGTGCGCGATCGCCCGCCCTGCATTGCCATAGCCACCGAGTATGGCGATGGTCTTATTGTCCATCATCGAGCCGAGCCAAGCGCACTGCCGTGGTGGCTGCTTGTAACCGAATCAAGCGCACTGCCGTGCGGCACTACCGGTATGTGCCTTTTTCTCTCGCTTCAGAGGTTCTCATCTGTCTGAATTCACTTTGCATCCGGCGGTGGAACGAACCGGATGTGCAAGTCTTTCAGAAGTTGTTCGTCCACTTCCGATGGACAGCCGTCCATGAGCGAGGCCGCTAAGAGTGTTTTCGGAAATGCGATGACATCGCGAATGGATTTGCCGGTCAGCACCATGATGACACGGTCAAGGCCAATGGCGAATCCTCCCATCGGTGGTGCGCCATATTGCAGAGCTTCCAGCAAGAATCCAAAGCGGTGCGTCGCCTCTTCTTCACCGATGCCCAGAAGCGAGAAGATTTTGCTCTGCACCTCGGGATTGCTGATACGAATGGAACCGGAAAGGACTTCGCTGCCGTTGACCACCATATCATAGGCAAGCGAACGCACGGCAAGAGGATTGCTATCAAGCAGCAGCAAATCCTCGTCAAAAAAACCGGTGAAGGGATGATGAGATGAGACAATCTCGCCTGTCTGCGGGTCCCTTTCAAAGAGTGGGAACTCCGTGACCCAAAAGACGGATACATCCTTCTCTCGAATCAGCCCCAAGATTTCTCCCAGATGAAGCCGCAGCGCACCCAAACCTTTGTGAGTCTCGCCGCCGGGTCCAACGGCAAGGAGCAAGAGATCACCGCTCTGCGCCTCCATGCGCTTCACAATTTCATTCACAGCAGATTGTGAGAGATGGGAAACGACAGAGCCTTGCGGTCCCTCAGGAGCGAGCTTCACCGGAAGAACTCCGCCTAATCCCCCTTTCTTGGCCGCCGCGTCGAATTCATCAATTTGCCGCCTCGTTCTGCTTGCTTCGCCCTTGACGCAAATCCCCAACGCGACACCGCCCTTATCCATGGACTCCTTCACGATGCGAAAATCGGTGTCGCGCAAGAACTCCGTGACATCCACGAGCGGCATCCCGAAGCGCAAATCGGGCTTGTCCGTACCATATTTCGTCGTCGCTTCACGGTAAGTCAGGCGCGGAAACGGCAAAGGCAAATCCATCTCCCAAGCCGCTTTGAAGATTTTGCAAAATAGCGATTCGGCCACCTCAAAAATCATCTCCTGCGTGGGGAACGAGAACTCGACATCGACCTGCGTGAATTCCGGTTGGCGGTCGCTGCGCAAATCCTCATCGCGGAAACAGCGTACGATTTGAAAATACCGGTCGAAACCCGCGACCATCAGAATTTGCTTGTAGATTTGCGGAGATTGCGGCAGCGCATAGAATTTGCCGGGATGCACGCGACTGGGAACCAAATAGTCGCGAGCGCCTTCGGGCGTGCTCTTCACCAGGCAAGGTGTTTCCATCTCCACGAATCCGTGCTGCGAGAAATGGTCGCGAACGATAGCGCACACCTGATGACGCAGCAGGAAGATTTCCTGCATTTCGGGGCGTCGCAGGTCAAGGTATCGGTAGCGCAGTCGCAGCTCTTCGCTGGCATGAACCTCTTCTTCTTCCACGGGGAAAGGGAGCGGCAACGAGCGATTCAAAACCTCCATACGGCGGGCGTGCACCTCAATGTCTCCGGTCGGCATCTGGCGATTGGCCGTACCCGATGGGCGCAGAGCGACCTCGCCCTCGATGGAGACCACCCATTCACCGTGCAATTTGCTGGCGCCTTCATAGAGCTTCGTGTCTTCTTCGGGCTTCACAACCACCTGCGTCTTTCCGTAGCGGTCGCGCAAATCAATAAAGAGCAAACCGCCATGGTCGCGCACGCGCGCCACCCAGCCATTCAAAATCACTTGTTTTCCGGCGTCCTCGGCACGGAGCTCACCACAAGTGTGCGTTCGTTTTCGCATAATTCGTTCTTTCGATTCTTAAGATTGGATTTT
>JAZDIW010000364.1:0-4063 GCA_043804575.1 bacterium | reverse complement strand
TGCGCAAGATGTCCGCACATTCGGCCCCCGCCGGCAGTCCGCCTACCGGTTTGTCGGCCGGGGATTTTTGTAGGGAATTGCGGCCCGGGCACGAATCAACATGACCATTGCATTTCGAAGCTTCGACATTTGAGGATAGAGATGAACATCGGCATTGTAGGGAATTTGGGGAAGGCGAATTTTCGGGAAGTGCTGCCGCCGTTTTTGGATGCTGTGCGCGCTCGCGGGGCATCAGTGATTTTGGATGAGAATGCGGCGCGAGTCTTGGGTCTTAAAAAGCTTCCGGATGTTCTGCCTGCGGCGCAGATTCCGAAGAACGCTGATCTTGTGCTTTCGTTTGGCGGCGACGGCACGCTGCTTTCCACAGCGAGATTAGTCGGCGCACATGAGAAGCCGATTCTCGGCGTCAATCTCGGTGGCCTCGGCTATTTGACCGAAATCCCCTATGACAATCTCATCGAGCATATTGATGACATTATTTCTCGGCGCTACGAAATTCAAGAACGCATGATGCTCTGCGCGCAGGTCGAAGGTGAAGACGGATTTGCACATCTGGCGTTGAACGATTTTGTGCTCGAGCGAACCGGAACGCCGCGTATGGTCAGCCTTGAAACGACGATTGACGGCAAGGCGCTCACGACCTATAAAGCCGACGGCCTCATCGTGGCGACGCCGACGGGTTCCACCGGCTACAATCTCTCTGTCGGCGGGCCGATTCTCGAACCCACGATGCAAGGCATTATCATCGCGCCGATTTGTCCTCATTCGTTGACGATGCGGCCGCTCGTTGTTGCCGCCGACCGTACGGTCGAAATTTGGTTCGTCGAGCCGTCGCCTCAGGTGCATTTGGTCGCGGACGGGCAAATCAGTCAAGTGTTAGATGCTGGGAAACGCGTGCGCATCAAGAAAGCGCCATTCGTGTGCAAACTCGCGGTTTTCGCAGGGCGCGTTTTTTACGATGTGTTAGGGAAAAAGCTGCACTGGGGGCAGCGATAGGGAACAATTAATCCGTAGGGGCATGGCGCGCCGTGCCCGTACAAAGAAAGGCGCAGGAGTGTCCAATCGGGCTTAAAGGAGAATCGCCCGACATGCCCAGCAAGCTGGGCGCTACGAGCCAATGTCGCGAATGGGAAGATGAACAATGGGACTGTTTGACCGAATAAAAAAAGGTTTCGCGAAGACGCGGGCGGCGCTGTCGGAGAAGGTCGTTGCCATTTTCAAGCCCGGGCGCAAGATTGATGATGAACTGCTCGCGGAACTCGAAGAGGTTTTGCTCACGGGTGATGTTGGATGGGAAACCACTGAAGAATTGCTCGCACGATTGAAGGAAGCAGCGGTGGAAGATAAGGAGCGAACGGAGCCGGAGGAGCTTCTGCGGCGAGTGGTTGTGCAGATGCTGAGTGACGCGGGCGCGCCGGTGGAACTTGGCACAAATGCGCAGCCGCCGTGCGTTGTTCTCATTCTCGGCGTGAATGGCACGGGCAAGACGACGACGATTGCGAAGCTCGCGTATTATTATCGCGAGCGCGGCAAGAAGGTGATGCTCGCGGCGGGCGATACTTTTCGCGCGGCGGCGATTGACCAGCTTCGCATCTGGGCCGAACGCACGGGATGCCAAATGATTTCGAGCAAGCCCGGCGCGGATTCGGCGGCGGTCATTTATGATGCGTTTGAGGCGGCGGTTCATCGTGGGATGGATTATCTCATTGTGGACACCGCAGGGCGATTGCACACGAAAAGCAACTTGATGAAGGAGCTCGAGAAAGTTGCGCGCGTGTTGAAAAAGAAGCGTGAAGATGCGCCGCACGAGGTATTGCTTGTTCTGGATGCGACGACGGGGCAGAATGGCCTCGTGCAAGCGCAGGAGTTCACGCGCGCGATTCCGATTACGGGTTTGGTGTTGACAAAAATAGACGGCACGGCAAAGGGCGGGATTTTGCTCTCGATTGCGCGCACGCTGAAAGTGCCGATTCGCTTCGTGGGTTTTGGCGAGAGCTTGGAGGACATCGCTCTTTTCGATGCCGAACAGTTTGCTGCCGGTCTCTTGGGAGAACGGAAAGCCAAAAGTCTGGAGTCTCTATGATGAAGACACTCGAAGGCCAGTTCAATGCGGCCAAATTCAAATTCGCGCTTGTTTGCGGCCGATTCAACGATTTGGTGACGAATCGCCTGCTCGAGGGCGCGCTCGATTGTTTGCGGCGTCACGGCGCGAAGGACGAAAACATCCAAGTCATTTGGGTGCCGGGGGCGTTTGAAATTCCGATGGTCGCGCGAAAAGTCGCGCTGGCAAAGAAAAGCTCCGCGATTCTCTGCCTCGGAGCGGTCGTGCGCGGTGCGACGCCTCATTTTGAATTCATCGCCCACGAAGTCACGAAAGGCATCGCGCAGGTTTCGATGGAAACGGGCGTGCCGACGATTTACGGCGTCATTACCGCCGACACACTCGAGCAAGCGCTTGAGCGTGCAGGTTCCAAGAGCGGCAATCGCGGCTTCCTCGCGGCAATGAACGCGATTGAAATGGCGGATCTCGCCACGAAGTTATGACGGCGGAGGGGAGCGCGTCGAAGAGACTTCTGCTCGACACGAACCTTCGAATTCTTTTTGGCGTGACGCTGGTGGCCGTTTTGGGAGTCTCCAGTATCACACCGGCGTTTCCCAAAATCGTGCGGGAGCTCGGCATATCGCCGCAGACCATTGGACTACTTATCACCGTTTTCACATTTCCGGGAGTCTTGCTGACGCCTGTTTTGGGTGTGTTGGCGGATCGATTCGGGCGCAAAAGGATTCTCGTTCCATCGCTTCTGCTCTTTGGCATTGCGGGATTTGCCTGCGCGTTCGTTTCCGATTTTCGGCTTCTGTTAGGACTTCGATTTTTTCAGGGAGTTGGCGCGGCGTCGCTGGGGTCGCTGAATGTCACGATTATCGGGGACCTCTATTCGGATAAAGAGCGCACCGCGGCGATGGGCTACAATGCCAGTGTTCTGAGCATTGGGACGGCGAGCTATCCCGCCATTGGCGGTGCACTGGCAATGCTGGGATGGCATTACCCTTTTCTTCTGCCGCTGGTGGCGCTGCCGGTGGGATTTCTTGTGCTGTTTTCATTGAAGAACCCTGAGCCGGTGGGCGCGGAGGGCTTGAAAGACTATTTGAGCGGCGTTTGGACGAGCATCAAGCGGCGGCAGGTCATCGGTCTTTTTGTCGTCAGCACGGCAACCTTCATCATCCTGTACGGTCCCTTTTTGACCTATTTTCCGCTTCTGCTCGGGGCTTCTTTTGGCACATCCACTTTAGTCATCGGCCTGCTCATGTCGGTGTCGTCACTCAGTAGTGCTTTCACGGCCTCTCAGCTTGGACGATTGGCAAGGGCCGCATCCGAAGCAACCCTTGTGAAGGTTGCGTTTGTTCTCTACGCGTTGACTCTCTTGATGATGCCATTTGTTCGAAGTCTCTGGCTCTTTGTAATTCCGAGCATCATCTTTGGCGTGGCACAGGGGATGAACTTGCCCAGCATTCAAACGCTCTTGGCGGGACTTGCGCCGATGACGCATCGAGCGGCGTTCATGTCCATCAACGGCATGGTGCTGAGGCTTGGGCAGACCTTGGGACCGCTTACGGCGGGAGTCGTCTTTGGCATTTGGGGAATGGGGGGAACTTTTTTCGCGGGGGTTGCACTCGCGATTTCCATGTTTGCGCTCGCGGTGATTTTAATTCGGTAGGATGCCAGATACGGCGAATCGTAGGGACGCTCCAACGTGTGCGCCCGCTTCCACGGCGGCGGTGAATCTCCCGATTCGCCCCGCATGAATTCCGGCCAAACCCGTGAACATGGCTCGGTCAGAAAATGATCTCGTAGGGGCGGTTCTGTGACCCGCCCGAGACAGTTAGGCGGCGGGATGCAGCCGCTGCCGCGCAAAGGAACGAATGAATGAAACCTGCGGATGTTAACCATCTCTACTTCGACGGTCGCCATTACGACCAGCAGAACAAGGATGTGACAAAAGACATTCCGTTTTTCCTAAATCAGGCGAAGAAGTATGGACAGCCCGTTCTGGAACTCGCCTGT
>JAZDIW010000363.1:0-2351 GCA_043804575.1 bacterium | reverse complement strand
GGCGTTGCGGTAACAGGAAAACGGGCCGGATTGGCAGCGACCGAATACGCATCTACCGGGAAGAGCCATGAACCTTCCGAGGATGCCGTCGCGAACATAAAAAGCAAGCTCTACGCCTCCCTGGAGCGAAAAGAAGGCTTCAAACCCCGATGGGTGACCCAGCTTCTCCAGAACGCGATGACACCCTACTTCGTCTCCAATATCAAGCATGAGGCGCGCCTTAAGTCGGCCCTCACCACCGTCGAGTTTCTGAGGGACCATCTTGTTCCGCGGATGTATGCAAACGACCTCCACGAAATGAAACTCGTCCGTGAAACAGCGAATATGGTGCTTACCGCCGAAATGATACTTAAAGCCTCCCTTTTCAGGACCGAGAGCCGGGGCTGCCACTTCAGGGAGGATTACCCCCGAAGAAACGACAACGATTGGCTCGCCTGGACCCAACTGAAGGAGGAAAAAGGCGAGATGAAGGTGGTAAAGGTCCCCATCCCCAAGGAATGGTGCCCGGACCTTTCGAAGCCTTACGTCGAACGGTATTCGAACCGGTTCCCCGGAGAATCCGTGGAAGGTTGAAACGTAAAAAAGACTAAAGTAAGGGAGAATGATTATGCCAATTGAACGTATCGATACTGATCTTTGCACGGGCTGCGGCAACTGTGTGCGCGCCTGTACGGTGGATGTCATACGGATGAACGAGGAGAGCAAAAAGCCGTCATCAAGTACCAAGAGGACTGTATGGTCTGCGGCTACTGCGAGCTCGATTGCCCGGAAGACGCCATCATCCTGACACCCGAAAAGTTCGCGCCCCTGCCGCTCGCGTGGTGTTAAGCCATAATTGGAGGTACTTATGCACACAATAACAGTTACCGAAGCCTGCACCGGCTGCAAACAATGCGTCGAAGTCTGTTTCGTGAATGCCATAGGCTGGGATGAGAAAGAAGAAAGGCCTGTTCTGGCCTATCCCCAAGACTGCCAGATATGTGTCTACTGTGAGAAGCTCTGTCCGGCGAAGGCTCTTACGATTGTGCCTGATTGGCAGAGCAAGTACAACCCCAGGATATTATCGACGGATAGGAGGCAGGATCATGACGCATACAGCAAAAGAATCCCTTGGCAAGGTTATTTCAACTGACATCCTTATTGTGGGTGGAGGGATGGCAGGAATATCCGCGGCGATAACGGCCAAGGAAACGGATCCAACCCTCGATATTCTCATCGTAGACAAAGCAGTGGCAAGCAAGGGGTATGCTGGCAAATCCGGGAAAACCGCAGGGCTCCTCAGTTTTGTCACCGAAAAGGACGACCCGGAAGAGTTTGTCAAGTATAATCTTAAGGAAATAGGATGTTATCTCAATGATCAAATCCTTCTCAGGGAATTCGCCTATTCCAGCAAACGCATTGCAGAGCGCCTCTCCGATTGGGGCGTGGAAGTACTGCGGGATGAGGCAGGGCGAATCGACTACGCCAAGTGGCCTTTTCCATGGGGAACGGCAAGTATCGACCCCTACATGTGCCACTCCATGGCGAAATATGCGAAGAAGCAGGAAGTCAAATTCCAGGACAGGATTGCGGTCATAGACTTGCTCAAAGACGATGGCCGCATAGCCGGCGCTGTGGGCTTCAGCATAGAGAACGGTTGCTTCTACATCTTTCAGGCGAAGTCGGTCATTTTTGCCTGCGGGTCGCAGAACTATGATGTGACCCCGCTATGGTGCCACACGGGCAACGGCATCGCGGCAACCTGGCGCGCGGGGGCCCATATGAGAAATGCCGAAATCGGCCAGGGCTTTGATTTCGCCCGTGTGGACCCCCGTGGTTGGCTCTACTACGGCGTCCACGGCGGCGCCCATATCGCCCATGATCACTTGACGAATATTGACGGTGAAAATATAAGCCAGAAGCATCGGCCCGGGTTTCACTCTTCCATGGACCCAGTTGCGGTCCTTGCTTGGTACAAAGAGAACCTTGCGGGAAAAGGCCCGATCTCAGTCGATGTCAGCATATTCTCCAACCCCGATTTCTTCAAGTTCCATCCGGCGGCGCTTGACCAGATGCAGCGGGAGGCGGCCAAAGCGAATTTTGTCCCGAACCAAACGTACAATGTCGTTCCGGGTTTCATCGGTGAGGTCGGCTGCGTCAAAGTCGATCACCAGATGGCAACGACCGTACCCGGGCTTTTCGGCGCGGGCGATATGGTAGGATGCGGAAGCGCCAGAGGCGGCGCATTTCTGACGCCTCCCGGCAAGATCCACGGGACCGGCATTATGAATGCGCTCTTTACGGGCACCAGAAGTGGTCCTTCAGCGGCCACCTACGCGAAAGCCCTGAAGACCTGGGGAATCGAACCCCGC
>JAZDIW010000362.1:0-3466 GCA_043804575.1 bacterium | reverse complement strand
GCCACAAGGAACACGCGAGCTGCGCGTCCTCGTAGTCGAACGCCCCCTCCACCGTCCAGGTCCCGCCCCGCGCCATCTGCCCGCCCAGGCACAGCGCCCACAACAGAAACATCATGGCACCAAAAATCCCATAGTGTTTACGATTCATGCTCCATACCTTTCCAGTAAAATGTCCAACTCAGTCAAGTGAAACGCTTCACCCGCTAAAGTGACAGTCCTTGAATGTTTTTCCGCTGCCGCACGGACAGGATTCGTCCAGACCGACGCGGGGAGGGCGGCGACTCAACTGCAACTTCGTCGGCGGTAGGGTCATTCCGAAGAACCCATCCGGCCAATCCTCGACCTGAATGCCGATTCTTTTCAACTCGCTCTCCAGATGGATCGTTCCGTCCTTGGTGTTCATGTTGTTCCTTTCAGATTCTCGTTCATCCGTCTTCCCTTTCTTCCAATGGACCCGGCGCCACCGGCAAGTCGCACGATCCGCAAGGACAGGAGATAGCCGGTGACGGCCGGGATGTGATCTTGCGGATCTTGAACGAATCCCCTTCTATCTTACCCCCTTGCGCAAAACAAGAAAATTCCACCCGAATTCACAAGAAAATCCACTTTTCTTTTGCACCCGTCGCGACATTGCCCTAAAATGTCCCGCTGTTTGGACCCGACGTTCCTAACCCAAAAACCCCCGGTGAGAAAGAGAGCTTTCGCCAGGCTCTGGCATTTCGGCCAGGGGGCCGGCGGGGGGGGTCTGCCAAGCAGCGGCCGGCCCACAGAACAGCCAAGCAGCGGCCGGCCTTGTGGCTCGTTTGGGTAGCCTTTGCGGGCTGGTTGGGAGTGAACTGCGTGACATAACCGCTACCTATAGTGTGTGCCAGGCATCGCCTCCGAGATACCCAACCAACCCCCTTGCGCATTACAGAGTCCAGCCGAAGTCTGCAATAAGCGGATCGTTGGTCATTTCTCCCTCTAGCGCTCGATGACTTGCTTTGCGGCGCTCCTAATCTCTTGGCGCGCGCCTTGAGAATAGAATCCCAGCCCAACCTTACTCTTCCCCATTGCGGTGAATCACAGCGCTGCCTCTCTTATCTTCCGTCACGGTGAATCCTTGCGGATGAATCTCTTCCATGAATTCGAGACGCGCGAGAATTGTTTGCATCCGTCGCACATCCAGTCAGCAGCGCAGCGGTACTGACTGACATTCTCGGGACTTCTCTGCGCTCAGGCAGATACCGGCGGCGATTCAATTTGTCAATACCCTATTTCAAAAAATGTCTTTCTTGAGGCTCAAAACGCCGATTCTATTGTGGACAATGAACATATCCTATTATCCGCGTTGCTCCCCCGCAGACAAAATGCACTATTTTTCATATTCTCTGCATTTTTCTATTGACATCGGGGACATTGGCCGATAGTATATGTATAGATGCTCGACCGCAGTGGATCGAGCTGACAAGGTGAAACCGAATCAACACATGAAAGGGTACGATCATGAAACGTGAACCACTCTACACCAGCAAATCCGAGTACGGCTCTGGCGCACACGCCATCCGCGTGGACGTGGGCCGTCTGTCTATCTGGTACAGCTATGACACCGTCGTGGCTATCCAGGATGGGAACGGCGCACTCCACGTTTCCGAGAATTGCTGGTCTACGACAACCGGCAAACATCTCAACGCCATCGACGACGGAGACAAGAAGAGTCGGGTGCCCCGCGCCGATTTCGAGCTTATAGTTTCCGAGATTCTCCGAGCGCATAACTTGCAGCTTGGGGCATTGTGACCGAAACACGAACCGCCAATTAGGAGTCACAATCATGGCAATCAACGCAGAAATCAAGGGCAAGCAACTCGTTATCACAATTGACCTACAAGGTCCTGCACCGTCGGCTTCGGGGAAAACTCTCGTCGTCGCGAGCAGCCACGGCAACCAGGCTACAGGGGCAATCATCGACGGCAAACCCGTGATCGTCGGTGTGAATGCGTACATCCGAAAGTAGACCCTGCCGTGAGAACCGCCAAGTTCGCGCTTCCGGCCGGCCACTTTCCCAAAAGGAGAATCGCCCATGACTATCGAACAAGCACGCGAATTGCCGCCCATTGGCGCGTATGTCCGAAACCGGCTCGGTTATTACTCCGTCCGAATCGATCCACGAGTCAATCCACACGATTTGTGGTTCTGGCCGTGCAATCGAGCAGGGCGACCCGTCCATACGAATCATCAGCATGTGATCCGGGTCGCCCTTGGCAGCCCCCATATCCCTTGCGACACGAATGCATTGAGCGATATGGAACGCATCTACGCGAACGAACGCGGGTTTTTGCCAATAACGACCGTTTGTGCATGAGGATAGACTTCATTCCTGTTGAAAGGAACCGCCATGAATCTCTATGAGGAATATCGACCCCTAAAGTTCGACGAGGTGGTCGGGCAGGACAAGGCCGTTGCGACGATCCGGCGAATGCTGGATCGGGGATGGGGCGGCCAGGCGTTCTGGATATCCGGCGCATCCGGCACGGGCAAGACGACACTGGCGCGAATCATCGCCAACACTGGGGCCGATGAATTCTGCATTGAAGAATACGACAGCGCCGACAAGCTCGACTGCGAAGCCTTGGACAAGCTTGACCGAGAGCTTGGCATGTACGGGTGGGGCAAGGGCGGCCGCGCAATCATCGTGAACGAGGCACACGGGCTGCGGGCGATGATCGTGCGGCGCTTACTCGGCCTGCTGGAGCGTATCCCGCATCATGTCGTTTGGATTTTCACCACGACGCGGGAAGGGGAGCAGAAATTGTTCGAGGATCAGATGGACGCCACCCCTTTGCTATCCCGTTGCACCGAAATCCGGTTGACGAATCAGGGATTGTGCAAACCGTTTGCAGCCATAGCGCAGCAGATTGCGCAGGCCGAACAGTTAGACGGCAAGCCCCTTGCGGCCTATGAAACGCTGGCGAAAGGGTGCAAAAACAACCTGCGGGCCATGCTCATGCAGATCGAGCAGGGCTGCATGACGGAATAACCGAAACCAATTACTCGCCCGCCGGTCGGCGCGACGGCGGGCTTGAACAGAACAGGAGAACAGACAATGACCAAGAAAGACGTGGAAGAACTGGCGAAAGCGCTGGCACGCAGCAGACCGGGAGGAGATGCCACATGGGAGCAGTGGCAGGATGATGTGAGCGCTGTCGCGGACGTATGCGAAAAGAACAATGACAAATTCAATCGAAGACGGTTCTGGATCGCATGTGGTGGGAATCAGTAGTCCCGCGTGGGCCGTTGCGTGACGGCCCTACCGGGGCGATTATGCCTGAAAAGAGAATAGCATGAAGTACTACAAGTGGACAGCAGATGGAAAAGCGATCTATGGGAAAGGAACATACAAACGCATCGGGCGCTGGCAACCACGGATCGAGGGCCCGCTGAAAATGTGCTGCCATGGATACCATGTGATGACCGCCGAGCAGGTCTC
>JAZDIW010000361.1:0-4887 GCA_043804575.1 bacterium | reverse complement strand
CCAATCTTGTCCGCGAGGTTGGAGCGACCTAATGCCGAACGATGAAAGGTAAGCTCGGCGTGATCACCGTCGGGAGTGTATCCGCCGTTGTCGGTCTCCAGACCGGCAATGGCGCCAAAGGATCTGTATCGTACTAGAGCGTATCTCAAAAATATTATATGGGAGAATCGGAGTTTCTTTCTGCCGAGCCGGGGTAAGCAGCCTCACCATCTTCGTAATGGACGGCGCGTATTCCAGCGCAATCCGGCCGGAAACCCATAAGCTGACCTCCGCTATCACACCTCGCATAACCTGAACGTGATCAGCAACTTATCAACGTCCGTATTGTTTTGAGATCGGTTCTAGGCAACACGCTCCTGCGGATTGCTTCACCTCGATGCATCAGAGCTCACCTCCACCGTTCGGTAGACTCACAAATCAAATAGTTCCTCCAACACGCAGGAGCGTGTTGGCTAGTGCCAGGCGATGAAAGCTGATTCGCTCCAACATTTTTTCGACGGCACCAGCTAACCGAAGAGATTGAGAAATGTAAAAGCGCCCGATGCTCAAAGGCACCGGGCGCTTTTCTTTCCGAGAGTTCCGTCGTCTCGTTATGGACAGGAAGAGACGGCCGTCACCCGATAGAAGATTTTGTCCGTTGACGAAATGGGTGGCGCATATTCATAGTAAGTCTGATTGCACACACACGCCACTTGTATCCACGATACAGGGAATGCTGCAAAAGGATCCGTGCTTCGGTAGATTCTGTAGCATTGGCAGGGCTGACCCACATTCGGTCTCCATTCCAGACGGACGCTGTCGGGGTTGGCGGCCATGCGCATGATGGTCACCGAATCCGGATTGACGCATCTGGCTGACACGAGTTCCGTCGGGATAATCTGATAGTGGTGGCAGTAGCACAGGCTCCAGTCATATTGACTGAGAATGCCGAAAACATCCACCGGACCCTCCGGAATCGTTGTATTGAGAAACGCGCTGCAGGAGTCAATGCGAACCTCAATCGTGTCGCCGTTGGCGCAGGTAGCCAGATAGTTCATGTCGCCGGGACTGAAGGTTCCAGACGCGATGAAATCAACGGACGCCACGTTCACCATTTCGCTCTCGTAATCTTCTCCGGAGCAAGAATCTGGCCCGCGATCAGCCGCGTAGGAGATAAGCGAGCAGTCAAGATGGATTCTCGGAAGCGCCTTATTGCTGTCAAGCAAGACCACTTGGGGCGTGTAGCCGAAGGCGAAGGCGATTTCCGCGAGACCCGCATATTGTCTCAAGTAGCCCGTGACTCGGACGGAATCCCCCGGCCTCATCTGGCGATTGGGCGGCAATAGCGTATCATCCACCGCTGAGCCATAGAGCTCGATGCCGCAGCCGCCAATCTGCAAGAATGCCGCGCGCATGCAGGTGTCGGCAAAGCTCACAATGCCGCGAACCTGAATCAGGCTGTCCAGATAGAGGGGTACGCCGCAAACAGTCTGCTGACGCGCCTGACAGATGGTCAGGGGAATCGGTTCAGGGGGTGCCCCACAGTCGCACGCGCTGCCCGGTGTTCCTCTGTCGCCCGCACTGCCGGGCCACGCATTCAGGGAGATGCACCAGCTTGTGTCAATGTTATTGTCATAATTCAAGTTCTTGAGCTGATGCGAAGCGCCTGCTTGGCAACCCCAAGAGACATAGTTGTAGGCCACGCTGTCCTGCAAGCGGCCGATATTGTCGTAGATGACGATCCGATCATCCCCACTATTGGATAGAGCCAGGCCCCAACCACTCGTGCCATAGACATAGTCGTAGTTCGTCGGGACGCCGCCGTTCGTCGCGAGGGTGTCATTGACGCAGAAGACAAAGTATTGGCCAGGATTGATATAGACATTTCCCTCCAGAGTGTCTCTGCCGGCATTATCCTTGATAATCCAGCCGTTCATGTTGATTTGGGCTCCGGTCATGTTGCGGACTTCAAACCACTCGCCGCTCTGGTCCACCACAGCGGCCGGATTCGCCATGAACTCCGTGATGATAACGTTGCCGATTTCAGCGCGATAGACAAACTGGACGGTGCTGTTGGGCAGAATCGGGTTGCCCGCGAGGTCCTGAACATTGTTGACGGTGAGTGTGTAGGTGGTATAGGCGGTGAGCGTGCTGACGGTCAGATGCACCCGGTCATGGCTTACGGCATCGCGCACGGCCAGCGATGGATTGCCGATGCCCCCATCAATGGAATAGTTGCTTTCCGTCTCGGCCGTGGTCTGGTCAACGGCTTCGCTGAAGACGACATCCACTTGTGTCGCAGACAGAGCCGTGGCGCTCACGATCGTCGGCCTCGTGATGTCGCCGGTCGCCACGCTATTCCGGAAACCCGGCGTGCAAAAACGAAAGCGCCCCGATGTGGCGAAAGCATAAGTTGAAGCATCCCAGTCGGCAGTAAGGCCGCTCCAAGCGCCATTCTGGTTGATCTTCTCAATCGAAGCTCCCACATTGGTGGGAGCATCATCGGGATACTGGACAGTGAGAGACCCGTCGATCAGCGTGCCACCACTCGCGGCATCGTAGAGAGCCAAATTGTCGCCGCTGTTTCCGAGAATCCATGAGCCAGTCTGCGTGCAGATAATTTCGCCCGTGATGCCGGGTAGGTCTTGTTTACAAATGACCAGATAACTGTCAAGAGTCGTCGTCGCCGGAACAACAAGGTAACCTTCGGTGCTCGGACCCGGGTAGGCATCACAATCGCCCAGCCACCAGCCGCTGATATTGATGGGCGAGCCCGTCGTGTTATAAAGCTCCACCCATTCGATATCGGTGCTGGCCGTGTCATCATACATGACTTCGTTGATTCGAACATCTCCGGGACTTGCCGCCCACGCCAAAAGCGGCAATGCCAAGAGGATGGCAAAGAAAGCAAAAGGTCGTTTCATAGTTTCCTCCTATTTGAAATTCAACGCTTTAAGTCTGCTTCAACGCTCGGTAGTCCGAGGGTAGCCTATTTAATATACCTCCACAATATTGAAATATAACTAATTTTTCTACCGAATTCAACTCCCACCGCAATTCTTCATATTCATATTATTCAATTATTTAAACCACAGTCCCTGCCGAATGTCCGCGTCAATCCCTTCCATGAGAGGCATGGCGCAGAACGCCTTGGCGCGTCTTGTCCTCGGATGGATCGGGCTTGGGAGTCCGACGGCAAGGTTGCGGGGTCCGGGCAATATAGGTTGATTTTCGCAAAATAGGTGCCTGTGCGGCTCACAAAGGGGATTGCTTGACAAAGTTGCCTATTCTCAGTATTTTTATAAGATAGAAAGAATAGATAACCGTCTTAGAAAAGGAACCAAACGTTGCGAACCATTCTGGCGGATTTGCGGGCGGTCCGCAAGAACGACCCCGCCGCCCACAACTGGCTGGAAGTTTTTTTCTGCTATACAACTTTCTACGCCATTCTCATCCACCGCTTCACGCGTCTGCTTTGGAAGATTGGCATCCCGCTCTTGCCGCGATTCGTCTCCCAACTGAACCGCTTTTTGACCGGCGTTGAAATTCATCCCGGCGCGAGGATCGGCGGAGGCTTCTTCATTGACCACGGCATGGGAGTCGTCATTGGCGAGACGGCTGTGATTGGCGAGAACTGCGTGATTTTCCACAATGTCACGCTGGGCGGAACCAAATCGGTTCATGGCCGCCGCCATCCCAAAATCGGGGACAACTGTTTAGTCGGCACGGGCAGCAGTCTCTTGGGGCCGATTCTCATCGGCAGCGAAGTGAAAATCGGCGCAGCATCAACGGTTATCAATCGCAACATCCCCGACCATTGCACGGTCGTCGGAGTCCCGGGACGTATCGTGCACTACAAGGGTCTTCGCACGAATATTCCGCTGCCGTCGCTCGAATACGAAACACTGGAGCAAATGCACGAGTATATGAGTGTCATGCTCGCCCAAATGGAAGGCGTTGCTCATCCACCGGCGAACGAACCTTCTTGAGTGCGATGACGATTCTCGATTCGATGGCAAAAACGGGCGATTGGCTCTTTCGGTGGCGAGGCTATCTGCCGCTGCTTCTTCTACCGATTTTTCTGGTGAGTTTCATTGGCGCGAAAGACCGGATGCTTGGAGATGTCGGCGATTTGCTCTGGGAATTGGGTTGTCTTGTCGTGTCGCTTTTCGGCTTGGCGATTCGCATCGCGACCATCGGCACGATTGCTTCAGGCACTTCCGGGCGCAATACACGGGCTCAAGCGGCGCGCTCGCTGAACACGACCGGCATGTATTCTCTCATGCGGAATCCGCTCTATCTCGGAAATTATTTTGTCGCGTTAGGAATCAGCCTCTATCCGCGGGCGTGGTATCTGCCGATTTTGGTGACGGCTCTTTTCCTTCTCTATTACGAGCGCATCATCGCGCGCGAGGAGGTCTTTTTAGAGGAGCAATTCGGCGATGAATTTCGCACATGGGCGGCGCGCACACCAGCGCTGATTCCGTCGCTGCGTTCGTATGTTCGCTCCGCGCTGCCTTTTTCATGGCGTTTCGTTCTGGGCCGCGAGTCCTATACCCTGTGTTTGATTGCCATTTTCTTTCTAATACTGGATGTCATTCAGAATCTATTTGCCGAGCGCAAGCTCGTCTTCGAGTGGACTTGGATTTTTATTGCGCTTGTCTCTTTTGTTTTGTTCGTTGTCTTGCGAAGTTTGAAGAAAGCTGGCCTTTTGGCCGTTTCAGATAGATAACCCTCGCGCGGGGTGAGGGCACCCACGCGCGGCGGGAAATTGATGCGGGGTGAATCGGGAGAGTCACCGCCGCGATGGAAAATCCCGCCGAGCCGGATTCGTAATCCGGCCGGAAGAAATCCTCGCCGTGGTGGGTGTGTCACACGCCCGGAATAAGATCCACTCCCGCCGAGGCG
>JAZDIW010000360.1:0-6679 GCA_043804575.1 bacterium | reverse complement strand
GTTGATTGACGACGCTTCGTTAAAATAGCGAGTTGGAATGGGAATATCCCCAACGCGAAAACCGTGATGCACCACCTGGGCGAGAAATTGCGTGTCGAAAACGAAATCATCGGAATTCGCGTGGTAATTGACGGTTTCCAGAACCTCCCGCGCATAGGCTCGGTATCCCGAATGGAAATCACCGAGATTCTGGCCCAGGGCAATATTTTCGAAGACGGTCAGAACACGGTTGCTAATATATTTATAGACGGGCATGCCTCCTTGCAGGGCCTCGCGTCGTGTGCGAATTCGGGAGCCGAGGATCACATCGCAAGTACCCGTTCCCAAGAGCCCCACGACAAACGGTGTCACTCGGCCGTCATACTGATAGTCCGGATGAATCATGACGACCAAATCGGCGCCTCTCTCCAAGGCGGCATCATAGCAGGTCTTTTGGTTCGCTCCATAACCGCGATTGTCCTGATGCTTCAGGACGGTCATCCCGAGCCGCTGTGCAATTTCCACCGTAGCGTCTTGGCTGCCATCATCGGTAAGAATAAATTCGTCAATGCATCCGGCGGGAATCGAGCGGTAGGTTTTTTCCAGAGTCTGCTCGGCGTTATATGCCGGCATCGTGCACACGACTTTTCGAAACTTCCTTCCGGGTTGCTCAGCAAGCTGAAACAGCGAATGGGATGCCATGGTTTTTCCTGTGGCTTCTCTCTGCGCTTCCGATCCGATTTATGATGCAAATTCCGGGACAATCATTTCCAAGATCCGAGATTCGAGCCAAGACGCATCGCAGAAGTCCTGCTTATGCGACTTATGAATGCCGGGGAAAGAACTGCTCCAGCCAGTACCCTATTTGCCTTCGACACGTGCAATGAGCAATGTGAAATCGTCCTCGAATACCTCTGACCCGTGGAAGGCCACGAGCTCGGATTCCATTCGTTCCAGCAGCTCCTGCGGGCTCAGGGCATAATACTCCACAAGAAGGGCCTTCAAGCGTTCTTCGCCAAACTCCTCTCCGGCGCAGTTCATCGCTTCGCTGACTCCGTCCGTATACATCAGCAAAAGCTCGCCCGGAGCCAATTCGACCGTTGTCTGAGAATAGGCCAGATTGGGCGCCATCCCCAGGATCAAGCCTCCTTCGCAAAGAGACTCGACGAATCCATTTTGCCGCAGAAGGAGCGCAGGATTATGACCTGCATTGACGAAGGTCAGACTGCGGCTATCCGGGCTGAAGATGCCGACGAAAAAAGTAATGTACTCCTCGATAGGTGTGTTCTGAAAAATCAGATTGTTTATGCGGGCGACGATATCCGCCAAGCGGATGCCCACGCCCACGGCTGTTCGGAGCGAGGCCTGCAAATTCGCCATCAACAGAGCCGCTCCGGCTCCTTTCCCGGAGACATCTGCAACCGCGAGCACGGTCTCGCGATTCTCCAGCGGAATGACATCATAGTAGTCACCGGCCACTTCGAGGCAAAAGCGACTTCGTGCCGCAAGCGCAAGACCCGGCGTCGGCGGCAAATCGCCGGGCAGAAATCCGCGTTGAATTTTCCGCGCGATTTGAAGTTGTTCTTCGAGCCGCTGCTTCTCCACATTTTCTTCGACAAGTCGGATGTTCTCGCTGGCAATGGCGACCTGCGAGGCGAGGGAGTTTAGGATTCGCAGTTCCTCGGCGGCGTAATCCTCACGCTCCGTTTTCATTCCCAAGGCAAGAAAGCCGACGAGTCGCCCATGAGTCAGCAAGGGCACCATCACGGCGATCCGGTTGACCTTAATCCAGGCGGCTTCTTCGAGAGTCGGACGAATCGCCCCTGCCGAGACGGCCTCGTCCACCATCATCGGCCGTCGGTCCCGCTCCAGCATCTTGACGAGGCTGCTTCCTGCCTCAAATGGCGTCCAGTCGGAGTCTCGAAGCAAAAGGCGGTCTCTTTCGGTAGTAGGGAATACGACGGGATAGACGCCGTCCACCATCAGCCCATTTCGCAGTTTCTCTTCGAGCTGAATCCAAAACGATTGCCTGTCAGGCAAGGCGACGACTTGCTCGAGGAAATCAAGAATCATCTGACGCAAACGCTGCCGTTCAGGATAGAACTTGTGTTCAAGAAAGCTCTGCGCCTGCCGTGCCAGCGGGAGAACGCCCAAGGCCGCCACCACAGTCACGAACATCGCCACATTCGTCCCGCTCTCACCGAGTTGGCTTCTCAAAAATACGCTCAGCAGAAAGCCTACGGCAATGACCAGCGCGAGCAGAGAGCCCGTCGCCAGGGCATAGCGCGTTCCTCGACGCAGTTTCCCTTCCACCTCAAGCAGACGATAGCGACCGAAGGCATACGCAAACGAGACCGGAGATAGCAGCAGACCCAAGAAGGCTATGTTGATAATCAGCAGTGCACGCGTGGGATTCTCAATAAACCATGACTGAAAAATCAGTGCCATGCAAATCAGAAGAAAGAGCAATCCCAGTCCCGCACCGGTTCCCCAGAGCACGAGCTTCGTCTGCCGTCTCTCCAATCGATCCTCGCTGCGTGCTCGCCGAACGGCCAGAATGATTGCGCCCGCAAATACCTGCAGGGATATCAGGACGAGCCATACCGTGCCGAGATCGAGCTGTTTCTGAGCGGCTTGCGCAATCAAGTAGATCGCCGTGAATAGCGCTGTGGGTAGATAACAGATCAAATAAGCCGGGACGGGCCGCTTTCGCAGGAAACCTATGGGTCGCGGGAAGAGAAAGACAAGATTCAGCCAGAAGGCGCTGAAAAACGAGGATAGAATATCCAGAGCCGTGCGAATGATAGTATCCAGGGGAATCCGGAAAGCGGCGAACTGCGTGCCTATGGCGACGACGGATGTAATCATGAAACCGGCCATGGCGAAAGAGAAGAGAGCGAGAGCGCGAACCCCCGCGGAATCGGGTCTTTTGAAAAACGCCCACAATCCCACCATGACGAAAAAGACCGTGACCAAAAAACGCAGCATCTGCAGTACGGATACGAGCACGAACTCCTCATACGAGGGAACGCGCGTCCATAGGCTCGTGCGGTGAGTCTGTCCGTCGCGGGAGAATTCCATGGGAATCTCGCGCCACGGCGGCTTCGGTGAGCCCAAAACATCTCTCCATCGAGCAATGGTCGCCGTTGAATCCCGGATGGTTTTGAGAGTATCTCCGAGCGCGGGAAACGGCTTGGACAGAAATTCGTTCGGCTCCACTCGCTGAAACACAAGGAGGCTATCCTCCGCCGAATTCACGGAGCTATTGGCAGTCCCCGACATTTGCCATGTCCGGACCTTCGTGGCTTCACCGGCAAAATATGCAAACAAATAGATGAAGACCACAAGACCCAAGAAGCCCGTGAGATATTTGATTATATTCTTGAGCAATACAGACGACCTCTCAGCCTACCTGTTCCATCCATCTTCCCGCTCCTCTTCGGTTTTCGAGTCGCGCCTGCTCATCGGGTGACCTTTGGAGTCTCTACCCAACGAATGCCGACGGTAATCGCAAGATTCGTAAAGAGAATAATGAGCACCGTAAGCGGCACAAGGCTCTCGGTTCCGTACACGCCATAGGACGCGGGTAGAGTGGCAAGAACCGCTGAAGCCAATCCGCGAGGGATGAACAGAAACAAAGCTCGCGCGCTCTTATGTGTTTCCGGGTCGGGCCGAGACGGTCGGCTCCAGCGTACAGCGACCGCACGAGCCATCAGGATGACCGCATAAACCACCACTCCCTCCAGCAGAAGCACCGGTGTCAGATCCTCAAAGGAAAACAGCATGCCCAGGAACACGAAGAAGAAGGTCCGAACCAAGAAAGTCAATTCGGCGTGAAAACCCTTGATGTCCATTCCCCCCAATTCCTGCGTCAGCGGCTCGCTTTTGAAGTCCGGAACGAGCTGTTTCACAATCGCCGGGCCGTTGGAGAGTGTCAGGCCAAAAATGAATACACCCAACGCGCCTGAGCTGTGAATCGTTTCGCTTATTCCATAGACAATCAGCATGCCGGCAAAGGTCATCAGGTAGGTGAGGGGCTGGCCGGCAAGTTTTCGAAGAATTCCCAGCCATAAGAAACCACCGCCGATTCCGACAAGCAGCGCGCCCGTCAGCGAGGAAAAAATCGCCGACCCGAGCTGGCCGATCATCGCTCCGGATGAAGTGGTCATGTTGAGCACCAGCACGGTAATGAGGATGGCAAGGGCATCCGAAAGTGAGCTTTCGAGCTCCAAGACCGTCCGAATTCGCGGATCCACATGCACCTGCCGCACCAGCGGGATGACAATGGCCGCGCTGGTGCAAGCTACCGCAGCGGCATACAGAATCGCATGTAGGTCGGGACTGCCGAACGCAAACTTGGCAACAACAAAAACCAGACCAAACGATAATGCAAAGGACAAGGCGAGCAACCGAAGGGCGTGCCACCAGCTTCGAACCATGTGCTCAAACTCGAGGTGCAGTCCGCCTTCAAACAGAATGACCAGTAGCGCAAACGCTCCGAAATACGGCGCAACGGTCTGAACAAAACCAATCTCGACACCCAGCAGCGCGCGCAAGCCGAATCCTGCTGCAATCAGGAGCAGGGCGTCTGGAATTCGGGTCAGCCGAAAGATCCAGCTACCTGCAAATCCCAGACAAATCACGGCGGCGATTACGAAGAAAAGGGCCGATATGGTCATGATCCTTGTTCCGGTCGTTCAAACTCGGATTTGTGTCCGCAAAGACTCAATGGAGCAGGAAAGAAACAGCCAAATATCATGGAGAGTGCACTACCCCGAATTACGGATGGCATCCACAGGGGAGAGTCTGGCCGCCTGCCGAGCAGGGTAGGTGGCACCCAAGAAGGACAGAAGCACCGCGGCCGCGGCGACAAGGGCAAAATCAAGAAATTGCATTTTTACGGGGAGCGCGTCGAGAAAATAGAGATCCGATGGCAACGATACCAATTTGTAGCGAACCTGCGCCAGGCAAATCAGCCAGCCGAGACCTGCGCCAACGATTGCACCCACCATCCCCACAAGCAACCCCTGGTAGGAAAAAATCCGAGCCATACTCTTTGGTTTTGCCCCCATGGCCTTGAGAATGCCGATGTCCCGCCTCTTCTCCATGCTCACCATGATGAGAGTCGAGAGAATATTGAACGCCGCGACGATGATGATGAGCGAAAGAACGATGAACCACATCCACTTCTCGATTTGCATCCAGGAAAAGAGAGTCCGCCGAAGTTCAAACCAAGTCCGCACATAATAGGGCAAGGAGATTTTCTTCTCGAGTTCTTCTTTAACCTCGGCGGCGCGCCAGAGGTTGTCGAGGCGAATCTCCAGTCCATCCACCTTGTCATGCCGCAAGAACAGTCGCTGTGCCTCCGCAATGTCCAGATAGCCGACAACATCATCGAATTCAAAAAGACCCGTTTGGAACAGACCCACGATGACGAATTGTTTCACCACGGGCGCCGAAAACGGCGTGGACATTCCGGCTGGCGAAAAAATCACTACGGTATCCCCGACAGAGGCGCCCAGACGATCCGCCAAAAACCTGCCCAGCACAAGTCCGGGTTTGTCGCCCGTTTCAAAATGCAATCCGCCGCGGTAGATGTTCTCCGGGAGATCCGATACTTCTCCGATGGTTTGCGGGTCAATTCCTCGCAGGAGAATTCCTTCCGCCTCTGTCCCGACGCGAATCATTCCTTTCTCGAATATAAACGGAGAGACACCAACAACATGAGCCGTTTTCCTCGCCAATTGAATTAAGCTGGAATCGAGGGGAATGCCCGCATTGTTCAGAGTCGTTAAGCGCAGATGTGCATCCGTCCCCAAAATCCGCCCGCGCACTTCACTCTCGAATCCGTTCATCACCGAAAGAACAATGCACAGCGCGGCCACCCCAACCGTGACGCCTCCGACGGAAAGATAAGTGATAATGGAGAGAAAACCCGTGCGGGATTTGCTGCGCAAATAGCGAAGGGCGATCCAAAGTTCGTAGCGCACGGATCCCTACTGTGCTCCTTCACCAAGTGTCTCGGGGGTCTTGCCTTCCAGTGCCGCCGGATCAATCCGAAATTCCAAGACGGTTCCATTGGAGCAAGTCACATCCAACGGAATCTCCTCCTTATTGAAAACCATGACTTCCAAAACCAGCCGCGCGACCTCTTCGATATTGGCTAAGGCTTCTTCGGGCGTGTCTCCAGGGGCGAACACCTGAGGCAACGCCGGCATTCGCGCAATGAAACCGCCGTCTCCGTCGGGCTCTGCACACGCATGAAACTTGAGAAAAAGCATAAAAATTCTCTACCGAAATCGTATTGTTGTGATGATCTCTCAGATTCCTATGTTCGCATCGCCGGGAAGAGGATGACTTCTCGAATGGATGACTGGTCTGTGAGCAGCATCGTCAAGCGATCAATTCCAATTCCCACTCCGCTGGCGGGAGGCATGCCATATTCCAGAGCGCGCAGAAAATCCTCGTCAATCGGAGGCGCTTCCTCGTCACCTGCTGCGCGAAATCTCTGTTGCGCCTCGAAACGAGCCCGCTGGTCGAGCGGGTCGTTCAGCTCGCTGAATGCATTACCCAATTCGAGTCCTCCCGCGAAAACCTGAAATCTCTCGACCAACCGCGGGTCTTCGCGATGTTTCTTTGCCAAGGGCGAAAGTGACAGAGGATAGTCATAAACGATGGTCGGTTGCACGAGCTTCGGAAA
>JAZDIW010000359.1:0-4237 GCA_043804575.1 bacterium | reverse complement strand
CGTGCCAAGCAAGAGCTCGGCATTGACTGGTCGCTCGGCAACTTGGATAATCCGTTGCAGCCCACCAAGGCGGGCGTCGAAGTGGATCTGGGGATCAGTAAACCCACCGGAAGTTTCACTCTGGGGCGCTTGCAGAAAGGGATGGCGCTGGATGCCGTGCTGAAAACCCTCGAAGAGGACGGGCGCGCCGATGTGCTGTCTCAGCCCTCCGTGCTGATTTCCGACAATGAAACGGCGACGATTCTCTCGGGAAAGAAAATCCCCATCAACACGGTGGACCAGGCCGGAAACATTGTCACGGAGTTCTATGATGTGGCGGTGAAGCTGCAGGTGACGCCACATATCAATCCCAATAACCAGGTGCTGATGGATCTTCATCCCGAAGTGAGTGATCTTTCCGGGGAGGCGACGGTGTCGGGAGGGATCATCATCTTGACTTCGGAAATCATGACGAAACTGCTTGTGGACGACGGTCAAACCGTCGTGATCGGCGGGGTGTTGCGTTCCAAGAAGGATAACCTCGAACGGCGCATTCCCCTGTTGCACGCGATCCCGCTCGTGGGTCGGATCTTCATCTACACTTCGACCACCCACGACAAGACGGAAATCATGATTTTCGTCACGCCCCGAGTCATTCCGGCCAAAATGGCCCAGAAATAGCCTCCAGCGTATCTTAAGAAACATCAGAGCGGAATTGTCTGACCGAGCCCGGGTTAAGCACTTTGCCATGTCCAATTCCCTCAATCCCACGCCGTGCGCAACCCGGCCGGAACATGTCGATGTTGCCACCGTCCACTGAATTCCTCTCTCATATTTTTAGGACAAGCTCTCGAGCGAACGCCGTTCTTCCGAACTTCCGTGATGGATTCTCCCCTTTCTCATGTCTTGGGAGTGCGAAAGCTCTCGTGCCTGCCCGCCATTCAAAGCTCGCCCGTGAATTGTCGCAGAAAGCTCTGGGCACTTCCGGAAGCCGAGTTGACATTCATTTGAGGAAATTGTAGATTGAACGCAATGCTCGTGCAGCGAATTTTTGCATCATTCACCTATTGTTTTTGGAGGACTTGACATGAGATTCCAATGGAGCAAGGCTATGGGGACGCTTCTTGCACTGCTGGTGCCTTGCCTGAGTTGGGCGACGCCCTATGAAGGAGAGCAGTGGATTCCGGGGCACCTGATCATCAATTTGAAAGCCTCAGTGGGCGCGACAACACCGGTGACCCTGGATGACGGAATCGTATCCATGGGGATACCTTCCATCGACGAGCTTTTCGCCACCTATCAGGTTACTCAAGCAAGAAGACTCGTGCCGGACGGGATCCTTTCGCGGATGAAATATCCTCCGGATTTCAGTCGTCTTTATGTCCTGTACTGCCCTCAGACCATCGATATCATCGCCATGGTCGCCGACTTCGAGGCGAATCCGTTCGTGAAATGCGCGGAGCCGGATCTCTTGCGCCGAGTCTATCGCAATCCCAATGATCCGCTTTGGGGCAGTCAGTGGGACAAGGTTCAGATGGGTTGCAACATCGCTTGGGACTACACAACGGGCGATTCAACCATTATCGTCTGTGCGATTGATACGGGAACGGATTGGAATCATCCCGACCTGACACCCAACTTGTGGGTGAATCCGGGGGAGGATCTCGATGGAGATCAAGTCCCTTGGGACTATGAGGATCTCTGTGGAGATCAGGATGATATTGACCGCCAGGATAACGATGGTAATGGGTATGTGGATGACCTGATTGGGTGGGATTTCATTGACAATATCGGCGGGTGTGCCAGTGGGGAGGATTGCGATGTGCAGGATATGAATCCCTTCGGTTTGGAACCACATGGCACACACTGCCTGGGGTCCATGGCGGCTCGTGGAAACAATGCGACGGGTGTGACAGGCACAGGTTGGATTCTGACCGGCATGGCGATTCGTGCAGGCTATCTTGCGAACGACGGATGGGGCTATATGCCGCAGTCAGCGACTCTGAGCGCGATCCCCTACGCGGTCGCCATGGGTGCCACAGTCATCACAATGTCTTATGGCGGGAATACCGGTGGCTCGCAAGAGCGTGAAGCGATGCAATCGGCCTGGGAGAATGGGTGCATCTTGTTTGGCGCGGCAGGCAATGAACCAACCGAGCAGCTTCATTATCCCGCATGTCATCCCCATGTGATTTCCGTGGCCTCGACCGACAATGGAGATCGTCTCTCTTCTTGGTCCAATCGTGGAACATGGCTCGACCTATGTGCACCGGGCGGCTCTCCGGGTTGCTGGTCCACGATCATTGACGGATATGGCGGCTCGAGTTGGCAAGGCACTTCGATGGCTGCACCGAACGCCGGAGGAACGGCTGCCCTGGTCTGGAGCCTGTTTTCTGAACTTACCAATGTGGAAGTGGAATCGTTGGTGTTGAACAATTGTCAGAACATCAGCGCGCAGAATCCAAGTATTCCGCCGAACAAATTGGGGCGTGGGCGCATCAGTGCGCCAAAGATGCTCGCGTCGCGTTTGCCTCACATTTCGGTCGCGAGAACCTCGATTTTTGGGGATAACGATGGCGACGGTCGGCTGGAGCGCAACGAGACGGGCAACCTCGTCATCACGGTCGCCAATGATTCGGGTTGGGCGATGGCCATGAATCTTTGCGGACGCCTTCGTGAGGAGGATCCGCATTTGACGCTTGGCAACGACTCGGCCTATTTTGGTGACTTGATGGGCGACGCGGAAACGGACAACATGGATTCTCCCATCATCATTTCGGCGGACGGAACGATTGAACAGGCCTATTGGGCTTACTTCATTTTGGACTTGTCAGCGGATGATGGCTATGCTTCCAGCCTCGAGTTCCAGATAAAAATCGAGCGTCCTCCTTTGCTGTTTGTGGACGATGATTCGGGGAGGATTTACAGCGCGCAATATGAAGCGGACTTCGATTGCCTGGATGTGGTTTATGATAGATGGGATGCTCTGGCCGACGGCCCTCTTACTTCCACCACAATGTCCTACTATCAAGAAATCTTCTGGATATGCGGCGAGGAGAACAGCCTGACGCTCACCCCCGATGATCAAACGAACCTGGGGACATTCTTGGAGGGGGGCGGAAAGCTGGCCTTGATCGGACGGTCCATAGATCGCGACTTGCATGACGACGCTTTCTATGCCGACTATCTCCATTGCGCCAGCCTAAGTCCGGATTCTGCGGCAGTGCTTCGGCAACTTACCGGCGTGACCGAGGATCCCATCTCGGATGGAACCAGCCTATTGCTTATCGGGAGCTGCGCCGACAATGGCAACCGGCCGCAGTCACGCATCGTTCCTTTGGAGGGTGCGACCGTGATTTACACCTATGACGGGGATCGGGGCAATGCGGCGATTCGATACGGCGATACGACGACCTATCAGGTTGTCTACTTCGCGTTCGCCTTGGAAGCCGCGTGTGGCAGCAATATGACGACCCATCATCGCATTGTCACACATAGGATCCTGCAGTGGTTCAATCATCCACTGTCGGCAGGGCCACCTGTGAGTGCTGTTTTCCCGCGGCGATATGCGCTGTTGGGCGGATTCCCGAATCCGTTCAATCCGGTGGCTACGATTCGCTATGATGTGAGTGCGCCCGGGCAGGTGAGCTTGAAAGTCTATGACATCACGGGGCGACTGGTGACGACGCTCGCAGAGGGGATGGCGCAGGTTGGCAGTCACAGTGTGCGATTTGATGCCTCGTCTTTTGGCAGTGGGATTTACTTCGTGCACATGACGGCGCCGGGATTTTCCGAGGCAAAGAAAATCGTTTTGCTGAAATAAGCGAACAAATCCCAATTGGAAAGGGCATCACGGCAACGCGATGCCCTTTTTGTTTGTCGGTGTTGCCTGCGGAGAGGTTTGATCATTGAGTCATTTTCGGTATTGAGCATCTTGGGAACGGCAGTAGACAGGCAGAATGCGTAGCGCCCGGCTTGCCGGGCCATGAATTCGTACGATGATGTCTCCCAATTCGCGCGTTGTTGCTTTCCTGAATTGCAGCGGCATCATGGCCCAGCAAGCTGGGCGCTACGAGCTCAAGCAGCCGTGCGGTCGTTCCTGTTGCGAAGGGCTCACGGTCAAGAAACTTGAAAATTTCAATTTATTGTTGTAGAATTGGGCACATAGGTCTGAAGGCAATTGTCAGAGGGTGACGAAATGGCCCAGCAGAGCAAAGAACGGAAGAGAGAAAATTGGGGGAGTCGCTTGGGAGTGATC
>JAZDIW010000358.1:0-15286 GCA_043804575.1 bacterium | reverse complement strand
ATCCGTAATCGGGCGAAGCTTGACCGGGGTAGACATCCAAACCTCCTCTTGGATTCAGACTCTACCCCTTCAACGCACAACCTACCCGTTCCGACTCAACGGGATTACCTTTTTAGAAACGGCACTAGCTTGATCATGATTTAAGACTGGAGAAGGAGGCTCAGATGAACAAAGGATTACTAGTTGGGTCAATAGTATGCATGTTGCTGTGGTGTTCTTTGGCGGGAGCCTGGCCCGCCGCGCCGGACACCAATCTGGTGATTTGTGACCGCACGGGCGAGGAGACGGTGCCGAAAATCGCCACCACTTCCGATGGCGGCTGCTATGTAGCGTGGTATGACCATGCGTCCGGTAACTATGATGTGTACATGCAGAGACTGGATCCGGAAGGCAATCCGGTGTGGGCGCACAACGGGATGCTCATCAGCAATCACACGCAAGCCTCATGGCTTACCGATTGGGATTTGGGCGTAGATTCGACGAACAGCGCGATTGCAGTATTCAATGACACACGCACCGATCCGAACTGGGACATCTATGCCTATCGCATTTCACCCGATGGTGAATTCCTGTGGGGGGCCGATGGAATCGCGCTCTCGGAGGAGGGCAACTCAGATTTTGAAGCCATTCCGTGCGTGGCGATCCTAAACAGCGGGAATGTGCTGATTGCCTGGCAAGGTGTGGGAAGTAACGGCTACAGTGATGTGAAAATCCGCCAGCTGACATTGGAGGGAACCGATGTGTGGAATCCATCCACACTTTCGATCACCTCCACCTATGGAAATAATTACCCGCATATCGTTCCGGCGGACAACGACGGATTCATCACAAGCTATGTGGTGAAACAGGGAACCTCGATGTATTCGCCGCGCCACATCTACATGCAGAAGTATGACGCTTCCGGCGTTGCCCAATGGACGGCTGGTGGTGTTCCAGTGTATGTGGGCAGCGGGGTAGGAATGGTAGAAGAGCCGTTTCTTCTCGCCGACTCTCTCAACGGAGCCTATTGCACATGGCACGACAGCCGTCAGGGAACTACCGCCCAACATACGTGGGCGCAGCATATCCTCGCGGACGGCACTGTGGCATGGACCGTAAACGGAGTGCAAGCGGACATGAACGCCGGCCGGATGCAAATGGATCCCACGGCAAGCCGAGTAACTGGATTACAGGACCTCATCCTGTTCTATCTGGAAACGGACCCGAATCAAACCGTTTTCAGTATCGGCTATCAGCGGGTCAGTTCGGCAGGCGCGCGTCTTTGGACGAACAACGGCATTCTGTACGCACCACTCGATTCGCGGCAGGAGTTGAACCTATCGTCCTTTGCTTTGGGCGATGGAGCGGTGGCCGTGTTCGCACAATACTTGGCCGGCTCTGCCGTGAATTCGGATGTGGAAGCGATCCGGGTAGATGGAAACGGCGCGAATGTGTGGACAACATCTCCGGTGATTATGTGCTCGGTGCCGAGCGAGAAGCAGCGCATGGCCGCAGCGGAGAATGTCTTCGGCCAGGTGATCGCCACTTGGCCGGACGGAAGAATTGATCCGTCGTGGGACATTTACCTCCAGAACATAAATCCCGACGGCAGCCTCGGCAACTTGCCCGTTGTCACTGCTCCGCAGGAATTGACGGTAACGCTGAATGGAGATGACATTGTGTTGACTTGGCAAGCCGTGGACGACGCGACAAGCTATAATGTCTATGCGTCACAGGATCCGGACAACTTCACGGACATTATTGCTACTGCGACCGACACAACAGCGACGCTTGTCGGAGAATCTCTCAATCACGACATACACTTCTACATGGTGACGGCAGTGCGGTAGCAGGGCGTCAAAGAAAGTGAATGCGAAGCGGTCACGGCAGATTCGTGGCTGCTCCGATTGCTGACAAACCCCATCGTGTTCCGGTGGGGTTTCCACTCTTGGGGATACGGAGCTGAAGTCTGGGTACCGAGACTACGGGATTCCCCACAAGGTCACTTCCTCACTTGCGTTATCCCGGAAATATGCCCAGAGGGGGACGAGATGAGTCCCATCCTAAAGAGTTGTTTCACCGTGTTCTGCCCTGGCTGCCTAGTGCGTTCGCGCAGACGCAATTGACAATTGCCCCCAAATTGAGTACATTTGGTCTCGATATGGGTACGAACGAAACCAAAGATGCGTTGTCCGCCGCGCTATTCGGACAGGCGCGTCGCGCTGTTCTTGGACTACTCTATTCGAAGGTGGATCAGTCTTACCATCTCAGAGACATCGTCCGTCGTACGGGTTTAGGTCAAGGGGCCGTGCAACGCGAAATGGAGAGACTGTCGAAAGCAGGGATTCTCATTCGAGAACAACGCGGACGGCAGGTATTCTTCACGGCTAACCCGGCATGTCCCATTTACAGTGCGCTTCGGGAAGTCGTTCGCAAAACGATGGGAATGACAGAGCAGCTGCGGCAGGCGCTTCTGCCACTATCCAAGCGGATCTCCATGGCCTTCATTTTCGGTTCCTTGGCCCGGGGAGAGGAAAACGGCAAGAGTGATGTTGATTTGATGGTTATCGGCGATGTCACCATGCGTGAAGTCGTTACCGCAATTGAACCCGTTCAAAGTTCCGCATCCCGAGCAATTAATCCAGTCGTTTACCCGCTGGATGAGTACCGCGAGAAGCTCGTGGACGGCCATCATTTCCTGACCTCACTCCAAGATGAACCAAAGATCTTCCTGATTGGGAACGAAGATGAATTTGGACGATTGGCTTAAGAGTGGCTGGCTCCATGTGCATCAGACCAGTGCTCGTGAGATAGCCGATCTCTTCGCCATTGCCAATCGCGACCTGCAAACCGCACAGATCGAAGGTCTCGCAACGGACTGGAAGCTCGCGATTGCTTACAATGCAGCACTTCGATTAGCCACCGCCGCTTTGGCAGCAGCCGGCTACCGTGCGTCACGTGAAGCCCATCATTACCGTGTAATTCAATCGCTTGCGTTTACGATAGGTGCCGATAAGAATATGATTGACTTGTTGGACACCTTCCGTCGGATTCGGAATGTCAGCGATTACGAACGCGCTGGGACAGTCTCAGATCGTGATGCCGACGAGATGTACCATTTGGCCGAGCAACTCCGAACCCATGTACTGCAGTGGCTTCGCATTCACCACGAACATCTGGCCAAGGACATTGTCTGAACCCGGATCGGATTTCGTGTCAGTAACCGCCACCCGAAAACAACGCCTTCCAGAACCCAACGCAACTCCTCGGGGTCCCCTCACTGGCTGCCACCTGGCCTCACTTGATGGCGCCTGCTTTCACTCGGCATAGTGGCACTTGGTGGCACATGGGACGGGCAGTGAGTTAATACAAGTATTTACAAAGATTTATTTGCTGACCTCTCACGCCGGCAACAGGGGTTCGAATCCCCTGCGCGCTACAAGCAAGCCAAGCATAATCAAGTGCTTGGCTTTTCTGTTTGGTGTGCCACAGCTCTGCCAAAGTGGCCGTGGTCAAAATAGGGTGCCGTACGGAACACCTGGTCGCATTCAGTGGTGCAGTCTATTAGCGCATCTGCAGTCGGTGCAATGGTCATCGAACAAGATACGGGCGCTCTTTCTCCCTTTCGACAGGCGAGCCGGGTCGTGTCTTGTAAGGTACTGTTTAGTATATACATTTGCCGAAGTGGTGTAGCATCATGTTGAAATTCTTGCCGACCATTTCTATTGCTTTTTCGAGTTGGATGTAGTAAATTGTAGTGATTCTTGGCCGATGTTCCATTGTCGATCTCAGAAGGTCTACATTTTTTCCACGGAACCCGTTCTCTTTTCAGCAATTCCTTCGGGGAAGCGTTCGGCATTTACCGAACGGGCTTGCTGTTGAGAAGATGCTCAATAAACGAGGCGAGATATGAAACACAAGACCGGGATGAAAGCAAGTCCTCCCAACAACTCGGCAAGCCTTCCCAAACACGTGGAGGGCAGGGACCCAAAGGCATTTCCGGGAGTCGCTCAGCGGGAGCGGACTGCGGAGTCTCCAGAGCGCAGCCCTGAGTTTCTGCGGCTACTTGTTGACAACTTGCTCGATGGGATTGTGGTTGCAGATGCCGAAGGAATCATTCGATTCGCAAACAGTGCATGCGAAAATCTGGTCGGTTTCAAACCGGAGGAGCTTATCGGACAAACGGTCTTCACATTGATGCACCCGGATGACGCGCGAGCACTCCGCGAGACGCACAGTCACTTCGTCCAAAATCTCGGCACCACCCAAAGCGCCGAGTTGCGAGTGTTGCACCGTGACGGTTCGTGGCGCGTTGTTGAAGGCATGGCCACGAGCTTTCTGGACGAATCGAGGGAAATCGCCATCGTATCCGTTCTGCGTGACATCTCGGCACGCCGGCGGGCCGAAGATGCCTTAGCGGAGAGCGAGGAACTATTCCGGCGACTATCGGAATCCATCTTTGACGGGATCGTCATTCACGAAGAGGGTCGCATTCTGGAGATCAATCCGGCTATGTTGAACATGTTTGGTTATCAGCGAGCCGAAACAATCGGCAGACCTATTTGGCAGTTTGTCACTCCTGAGTCTGCGCAACTCATTCAGAGCAGGATTCGTCAGGGGGCGACAAAACCCTACGAGATAATCGCCGTACGGAAAGATGGATCCACTTTTCCCGCAGAGGGCATCGGAAGGGACTGTCGGTATCAAGGTCGAGCGGCACGAGTGGTTGCACTCCGGGACATCAGTGAGCGAAAAGAGGCCGAGACAGCTCTCCGCGAGAGTGAAGAACGCTTCCATAGTCTTGTCCGGGTGGCTTTTGATGGTTTTGCCGTCCACGAAAACGACCGCATTATAGAAGTAAGTCCAGCAATGGCCACGATCCTTGGGCGTGAACTTTCCGAAATTGTCGGTTCCTTTGGAATGGAGTTCGTGACTCCAGAGTCCGCACAAATCATGCGAAGGAATATGGTGAGCGAATATGACAAGCCCTATGAAATAACTGTGGTTAAGAAAGATGGCTCAACGGCTCCAGTCGAAATCCTGGGAAAATCTTGTTTCCACCAGGGCCGAAAGGCGCGGATTGTGGCGTTCCGAGACCTCACGGAACAGAAGCGGATGGCCGAGGCGCTGCAGGAGACTCAGGAACGAATGCGCTCCGTGCTGGAGAACTCTCCGGATCTGATCTCGAGCGTGGACGCGAACGGCAATATTGCGTTTGCCAATCGCCTTCTACCCCAGTTTAAGTTGGGACAAGTCATCGGAAGCAACATTTGCGACTATGCGGAGCCAACACATCATGACCTAATCCGGAGCAGTATCGCTCGGGCCTTTGCGTCCGGGGTCTCGACGCGCTTCGAGGCCACGGGTCCGGGTGTGGACAGCCGCGCTTCCTGGTATGAAATTCGAGTCGGTCCGATTCGACGGGATGGGCGGATTGTCAACGCGATTGTCATCGCTTCGGACATCACGGAGCGCAAGCAAATGGAGAATGCACTCCGGAAGAGCGAAGAACGGTATCGAGGGTTTGTGCAGAATTTTCAGGGAATAGCCTTTCAGGGCAACATGAATTGGGTCCCACTCTTTTTCCATGGTGCCGTTGAGAAAATCACAGGGTATACAGAGGCGGAGTTACTTGCGGGGAAGCCAACATGGCACGAGATTATCCATCCCGACGACCTTCCAATGTTGTACGCACGCGGTGGCGTAGACGAATTGCGTTCGATACCCAACTTTTCCGTCGAGCGCGAATACCGAATCCTGCGCAAAGACGGACAGGTACGCTGGCTCAGCGAAATGATCCAAAACCTGTGTGATGATTCGGGGAAACCCGTCTTGCTTCAAGGAACCCTTTATGACATCACTCGGCGCAAGAAGGTGGAGGCGGAGCTGGCAACATATCGGGATCAGCTTGAGAGATTGGTCGCCGAGCGGACGGCGGAATTGACAAGGACCAACGAACAGCTTCGCCAGGAGGTCTCAGAGCACAAACGAACGGAACAGGCTTTGCGAGACAGTGAAACGAAATTCAGGGAGCTGACGGAGCTGCTGCCGCAGACCGTCTTTGAATTTGATCTCAAAGGGAATCTGACATTCTCCAACCGACATGGATTTGAGTCTTTTGGTTACGCCAAGAAGGACTTCGACAAGGGTTTGAGTGTTCTGCAACTTGTTATTCCCGAGGAACAGGACAGAATCAAAGTCAATATTCAAAAAATCTTGGACGGCGAGAAAACAGGAGGGCACGAATATGTCGCTTTGCACAAGGACGGTCGCACTGCCCCCGTGATCGTGTATTCCAGTCCGATTGTGCGCGACGACAAGACAGTAGGACTACGGGGAATCGTCATAGATATCACCGAGCGGAAGCGAGCCGAAGAGGCACTGCAAAAGAGTGAGAGCGAGCTGCGCGCCCTCTTGGAAGCTACGCACGATGCCGCCTGCCTGATGGATCCTCAGGGCAATCTCATTACCCTCAACGAAAACTTTGCTTCCAGGTTTGGCAGACAGGTGGATGAATTGGTCGGCACGAATGTTTTTGATCTTCTTCCACCGGAACTTACCGAGTCCAGGCGGCAAAGGGCCGAGGAAGCGATTTCGTCTCGCCAATGTGTCTATGCAGAAGACGAACGCGAGGGCAGGTTCACGCATTCTTCCTATTGCCCCATTTTCGACGACAAAGGAGACCTGATCCGCTTCGCCGTTTTTGCCCGCGATATCACCGAACAACGGCAGGCCGAGGAACAGATTCGGCAGTTGCAGCGCCAGCAGATCGAGATCGAGAAGCTCGCGGCCACGGGGCGCATGGCGGCGCGGATTGCGCATGAAATCAACAATCCGCTCGGAGGAATCAAGAATTCCTTCCAGCTCATCAAAGAGAGTGTTCCCAAAAGCCATCGACACTACCAGTATGTAGGACGGATTGAGAGCGAGATTGAGCGCATCACGAGAATCGTGCGCCAGATGATCGATCTCCACCGGCCGGAGCCATTATTGTCCAGCCGTTTCCAAGTTGATAAGATGATTCGAGATGTCGTTGCTCTGTTGGAGCACAACGCTCGCGAGCACTCCGTGGTCTTGGAAGCCGACACCCATACCGCCAGGGTCACGGTGACCATGCCAGAGGATTCCCTGAGGCAGATTGTCAACAATATTGTCCTCAATGCCGTCGAGGCCTCACCGCAAGGAGGGATAGTCAAGATTTCGGCGACAGTGACGGGAAGAACTCTTCTCATCAAAGTATCCGATCAAGGCAGTGGCATTCCCGAGGAAGCCCGATCGAAGATTTATGAACCGTTCTACACCACCAAGAGCAGCCGAATGACCGGTGGCCTCGGCCTCGGGCTCGCCATCTCCAAGAATCTCGTCGAGGCGATGGATGGCTCTCTCGATTTTGAAAGCCTCCTGGGCCAAGGAACGACCTTTGTCATAACCTTACCCGTCGAGACATCCCGGAAGGAGGCACGCGATGGCTAATTTGGGACGAATTCTGATTGCCGATGATGAAGAGACATTCTTGCACTCGACAGCGGATTTGCTTCGCGAAAAGGGGTATGAATGCACCTGCATTCCTGACGCTTTTTCCGCGGCAGATCTCCTGAAAAAGGAGGACTTCGATCTTCTCATCGCCGACATTCGAATGCCCGGCAATGAAGACTTGGAACTGATTCGACAAATCCCACAGCTCGCAGAAGGTCTGCCAATTATTCTAATCACGGCCTATCCTTCTCTGAAGTCAGCCATGGAATCCGTCCAACTGCCCGTGGTGGCTTATCTTGCCAAACCGATTGATTTCGAGCAGTTGTTGTCGCGGGTGCGCATTTCCATTGAGCATTCCCGCCTCAATCAGGCCGTTCGCGCGCTGCAAAGTCGGCTGAACGGCTGGCGACAAGACCTGAATAGCATCAAACGGAGCCTGGCAAGTGTGCCCAGTCCCGAATCCTCCGTTTCCCTTGCCACCTTCCTTGACCTCACCTTCCGGAACATTGCAGGCGCCGTTCAGGACATGAATCAAATTACCAAATCCCTGGCAGCCCATCATCAATCACAAGAAATCTGTCATCTCCTTAATTGTCCTAAACTTAACACAATGACAAATGCGATGAAGGAGATAATTGATGTCTTGGCAAAGACCAAAGCAGCATTTAAATCCAAAGAACTTGGTGATTTGCGCAGACGGCTGGAGAAGATTTTGAGAGATGCAGCGCGCTGAGGGGAGCGTAGAAACTGCACTACTGGCAAGGACCCGAAACAGCGATCGAGCAATCAAGGGGAATGACCCATGCCTCATATGTGGCCACAAGAACTTCCCAGTGCGATGTATGATTCACAGACCTCGATTAAACCTCTGTTTAACAATGGATGAGAGATGGAACCGAGGAGGCATTGGGGAAAAAATCTCTTGACAAAGGGAGAAATAATTAGTATACTTTATATGATAAAGGTCGCGCGTTGAGGCGTGGGCCGCCTTGCCGGGCGGTGCGGAGCCGCAAGTCGAAGGCATAACTCAACCACTTTGATTCAGAAGTGGACGGGTTGTGCCTTTTTGTTTGCGCCCGACGGCTCACCGGACATCCGGTTCGCATAAAATGGTGACAGAGGGCGGGGTGTGCAACGGACGATCCTCCTAATCTCCGTAAGTGACAGTTCCCGTCGAACGGAACGCCGCATGTTCGGCGGAGCGCACCCCGCCTATATGTCACCAGCGAAATGGTTTTTGATTTCTCATAGACGGGGACGATCGCCGCATCGTGGAACGCAACACACCCTGCGGACATTTTGGCCCTCTGGAGACCCGCTCCAACAGTCTTTGAAAAAAGCACCGCAGAATGCGGAGTATTTCGTGGGGGGCCATAAGGGGATCTGAAAAATATTGGCCCTTGAGTTTCGCTCAAGCAATACCAGCCTAAAGGTTTTCTCATATCCTCAAAATTGGTGGGGGGCAAGAACAGAGCCAACCAATGATAGGAAGCCTCCCGTGAGACCGCTTGCATTCTTTGGCATAGTCATGGCCATCCTCCTGTGTCCCGATTGGTGGTCAGGAGTGGCCGATTCCGGTGTGGGGCCAAACAGCGATTTTTCGATACAAGAAGCTCCATTGGACGACACGGCCGGATTTATCCATTTGACGCCTAATCCCATTCATACGCTTTGTGAGACCTCCTTCCACATAGCAATTATCGCTACACTTACCGACGCTCGAGTCTTCGACCTGACATTCCTTCTCCCTCAGGCCTTTTTCCAATTGCGTGCGGTGACTCCTGGGAGTGAACCGAGTCTTCATATTCTGCCGGAATACCTTTCAGGAGATACCCTGTGGCTTGACGGATTTTTTCACCCCAATTTCACCGGAACGACGACTCTTGCCATTCTGACTGTTCACTCTCTTTGCATCCCGGGAGACGACACTTCGCGCATAGGATTCTTGGATGGCCAGGGCTACAGCGGGACTGCCGATTTCCCGGAGGTTATTCTTCTCTCCGGGGATACCACCACAATCTACATCGAGTGCACACCGCCGGAAAACCCGTGGGAAATGATTATCATTCCTATCCAGACGGATTCTGTCTGTCTGCGCTGGCATCCGATTTTCTTCGATGTGGACGGAGATACGGTGATTAATCCAACCTATGTGATTTACCGTATGGATCAGCTCCTTCTTCCGCCGACTCTCGACTCGATTGGAGCGACTTTCGACACCTTCTTCTATGACGATTACATTCAGATTTGGCATCCCTTGCCGCCTGATACGGCGGGAAGTATTTCCTATCTTAATGCCACCACTTATGAAGTCCGGGCACGGAAAACTCAACCTTGATTATCTTTCGGAGCAGCTTGGCACTGCATTGAACAAGTCAATAGCAATGCAAAAACCCAAAACAATTGAAGAAAGGCGAAAAGATGAAAAAGTCACAACATTGTAGAATTCACAGGAAGCTGATTCTATGGCTCACCGCAGCGTTAGCCATCGGCCTCAGTGCTGGGAGTGCAATGGCAATCGAGACGGTTGGCGACCCGATTGATGGAGACAGTTGGAGTCAGGCATTCAACGAAAGCGGAGTGGGCAATTTCGACCATATGCAGATGCTTATGGTCTCGGGACCTCCCTTTAGAACACCCAACGGGATCGTCGGCATGGCTTCGGGGTGGAGTCAATCCTACAACGACGGCACCCTCCTCATTGCGGACGGTCCGAGTCTGGTTTCAACGAACATGACCATCTATTTCTCGGGCAACAAAAGCACGCCATTCACCTTCATCTTCCAGGCGTGGGGTGGCACAACACGCAAAGAGGAAGCCACTGTTGTCTGGAACGGAAGCAGCTGGACAATTACCACCACGAGTACGTGGAACGAGGGACGACGCAGTATACTGATTGTGGACGATGACGGGCACGCAAGTGGGTCCAGTTGCGACGACTCCGACACAGCGTACTCGACCATTGATTCTGCCGTCGTGCACGCCACTTCGGGCGCCATCATCAAGGTCTGCCCGGGTACCTACGCAACAGGTATCGTGCACATTACTCAGGATTTGACGATCACGGCGCACAATCCCAGCAACCGGCCGTCTATCACGCCGAACACCAACACCAGCGACCCAAATTCGGGTAATGGCCGCGGCTGGTTCTATGTGGCATCGGGTGTGACCGCCAACTTTGAGAACCTCGACTTCGACGGTTCTGGATACCAGATCTGCATTGCCATTCTGCAGTTCGGTGGGGGCACGGTCAGTAACTGCAGCTTTGACGACATCAGTTGGTCTGCGGCATCGTATTATGGGCGCGGGATCTGCTCCTACGGTACGAATCTGCCCTTCACCGTCGAGGACTGCAGTTTTTCGAACATCCGCCGCATCGGCGCGTTCTTCTTCAACGCCAACACCAGCACCAAAATCTGCCGGCGCAACACTTACACGGGCAAAGGCACCGGCGATCACTTGGACTATGGCATTGAACTCGGTGGAGGTGCAGTGGTGACAGTCGAGAATAACACCATCACCAACTGCAAAGGCGTCGCCCTTGTGGACGGCTCCACTTCAGCCGGAATACTTGCCACAACCTACTTTGGCGCTGGCACGACGCTCAGTGGTACGGGCAACGTCCTGACCGACAATACCGAAGGCTTGGCGATCGGCTATGACGCCTCTGATGCCACCGCCGCCACATTCACGCACAACAAGATGGAGGGCAACACCGCCGCAGGTCTGGGCTCCATATCCACCGCACTGATTGAAGCCACGGCCAATTGGTGGGGCGCAGCTACGGGCCCCGGGAACATGATCCTGCTCTCTCGCACAACCGCTCCGGCACCATCTGATGCCGAATCGTCAGTCCCACACGGAAACCGCACCCTCGACGACGATGTGTACGGAACCGTCCATTACTCGCCCTGGGTCGCCACAAACGGCGACGACCACAATCTCACTCTGCCCGGTTGGCAGCCGGATTTGTCCATTGTCGGGGTATCCACCAATGGTACGATTCAGGAGGGTGTGGACCTCGTGGAGGGCAGCACGATTTACCTCGGTCCCGGAATCTATGTCGGACAAGTGACCGTGAGCAGTTTCCCCAGCGCGTTGAATATTGTCGGGACGGGTGCGACCCGTGCCGATGTGGTGATCAAGGGCGTGGCCTCCATGACACCATTTGCGGGGGACCGACGGGCAGTGCTGGCAATCGTAAACACGGCCACCGTGAATGTGTCCAAACTGACTATTGACGGCGACGGGCAGGGGAATACGAATTCCCGCATGATGGGCGTGGCCTTCTGGAACTCCGGCGGCTCGCTGACCGATGTGAGAGTCACCAAGGTTCGCGAGGAACCGCTCAGCGGTGGTCAGCAAGGCGTGGGCGTATATGCCTATAACACCGGAGGTGGACCGTACACGATCAATGTGACCGATGTGCAGGTGGACGACTACCAGAAGAACGCCTTCGCCTTGAACGGCTCCGACCTGACCTGCACTGTGCTACGGGCAACGACCGTAGGAGCTGGACCTCTCAACTATCAGGCACAGAACGGCATTCAGTTCGGTTGGGGCACCGGCGGCACAATCACCGACTGCAATGTGTCGGGCAACTTCTATTCCGCGTCGGGCTGGGCGTCAACCGGTATTCTGCTCTATCTGGCGGGGAACACCACGGTTTCCGGTGGAACCCTCTCCGGCAATCAAACTGGACTGGACTTCGCCAACACGAGCGGATCGGCCAGCGGAATCACGGTGAACGGCCCGTCTACGCGCGGCTTCTGGGTGCAGGGCGTCATGGCCGAGAACTACAACGGATACTCCCTGTCCGCCGCAAGGCCGCGGCCGCAGCCGGTAGATGCCGAATTCCACTCCGAAGAAATGCAGAGGGGTGGCGGCCTGGATGCGAGTCAGACCGTGTCGTTCTCCGGACTGACCTGCACCGGGCAGGACAAGGATAGTTCCATCGCTGTCTATTTCTGGGCCAACTTTGACCAGATCACGGGCACGGTTTCTAACTGCGATCTCATCGACTGGGAGCAGGCGGTGGTGGTCGAAGAAGCAGGGACAGGCCTGCTTTCCGTGGCGATGACCGGCAGCGACCTGCTGTCCAACGCCGATTACGGCCTGTGGAACAATTCCGGCTCTCTGACTAATGTGTCCGGGAACAAGTTCGACAATCCCGGCGGCGGTGTTTACAACTGCTGGGATCCGCAGTCGGGCAATTCCTACAACAACAACTGCTGGTCGGATTTCGCCTCCAACGGCGGGTTCCCCACACAGTACAACGTGCCCGGTGGTGGGAGCAATGCGGACTACAATCCCAGCTCCGACTGCTCGAACATTGACATGGTGATGAGCAGCGACTATATTGGTTGCCCGGCAGGCTGCGCGAAAGACACGCTTTTCCTCCGCTTTGATCAGGTGAGTTACTTTTCCGGCCAAGTCATCATCCAGCTTCCCACGGGTATGGTCGCTGATTGGACAGGGGTCAATCCAGAAGTGAGGCCGGCCTCGGCAATCCGAACGGCCAACCTCCAGATGGCTCAGGCCGTGCAGACGGGAAGCACGATCGAAGTGAACTGCCTCTGGGGTCCGCACCCCAACCGCAGTGTGGACGACGGCAAGTACTTCGCGGCAGTTCCGCTGCGCGGTACATCCAGCGCTCATGGCACTGTGCTTGAGCCGACCATCACAAGCTACAACTTTGTGGATGCCGCGGGTGAGCACACGACGGGCTTCACGATCACACCAGCGGCTTCGGTTGTGGACTGCGATGCGCCGACGGCTACTCTCGGCGGCGGTGGTGGAGCGGGCGGCTGCAATGCCTACGGCTCGGCGACCGGCTTCATGGATCAAGTTACCGTGTTTGTCGGTCGCGACGCGGCGCCCAACTCGCCGCTGGATCACGCCTACATCGACATCAACAGCGGTGCGCATCTGGTTGATCTGTTCACCTCGCCCATCGCGGGCGACTACAACGCCACTTGGCCCAGTTCGGGTGACGCGGCGACAATCTGGGGCTATTTGAATAACGGCTGCAACACGCTTGTACTCCATGGTTTTGATAATGAATGCAACGAGGGAATCTCGGCCACGCTCACGGTGATCAAGGATGTTACCGCGCCGGGTCTGACCATCGTCAACAACCCGCCCTCCTGGTGTTTCAACAACATTCTCGGGGACACATACTACGGCGGCGACCATCTTGATGATGGTAGTTACGTCGACATTTCTACGGATCTTGCTGCGGGTTATGCTTCCGGCTGTTATGCCAGCACGGGTACGGTTTCCTTCCGGTCAGTGACCAATCCTACCGGAGGCGCTACTCCGATCTATACCGTTGGCATACCGCCTAATTTGAACCTGTTCCCAACCAGCGCTGATGTGCTGGCTTTCTGGAACTGGATTGTAGGCAGAGTTCCCACAGCCAACGGGAATGAGACCTTCGATGTGTGGGTGGCGGATTGCGCTGGCAATACGAGTGCCACGCAGCAGTTCACGATTTGCATCGACCTTGTACCACCGGACAACACATTCACACAATTCGACGCGCGGCCAACACATCTCGGCGTGTGGCTGAAGTGGCAGTGGACCTACAACGCGGCTCAGGCGGTTGTCGTTGAAATCTACCGTGCGCCTGAGGGCACATATCCATTGTATGGCGCTCCCACGAAGTGGAATAACGACGCCGATTATGCGAAAGACCACAGCAGTCTGGGCGGTTGGACACTGGTTGCGTCTCAGGCTGGACCGAACAATACTTCTGATCTCTATACGGGAACGCATCATCCAACCCATACTGACTACTGGTTTGACAGCATTGGTGATACGGTCGGTTCGGATAACGAACTGCGTGACATCTACCGCTATGTCACTTTCGTGAAAGACAACGGGGGCAACTGGTCACAGGTGTCCAACTACACGATTCTGACCAACGCCGACCGCTCGACGAACTACTGGCTGGGCGACTACACGATGGACGTGGTGGATGATCCCGATGCCTCCACGGGACGCGTGGGAGGCGCGGATCTTGTGATGCTGTCGGGTGTGTACTTCACTGCGGCTCCACCTACGGCAGCGTTTTATGACATCGGGCCAGAGAACCATGAGAACAGCTACGGCAAGGGAATTCCGACACCCGACGGCTCCATCAACTTCAGCGACCTCGTGCCGTTCAGCTTCAATTTTGGCGTCGTGGCGCCGGGAGGCTTCAATATCCACTTCCCTGACACGAAGCCTTTCAGCGGCCTTGACGAGCAGCCCGTGGTCAGCATATCGCGTGGCGAAGAGCTGCAGCTCGCTGTCGGTGACAACTTCACCGTCACGGTTGCGCTCGCGGGCAATGCGGAGCACTCGGTGAAGGTGGTTGAAGCCGAGTTGCATTTCGATCCTCAAGTGATTAAGTTTGTTTCTGCCACGGAGGGCGGCATCGAAGTACTGGACGGTGTACCGTTCGCACTCACTCGTCCGATTGAAGGGCGTGAGAATGCGGTCGGAATCGCGGCGGCCGCAATGGGTGAAATCGCGTGCATCGCCGGGAACTGTGCGCTGGCCACCGTCGAGTTCCAGTGGATTGGTGAGCAGACCTCGACGACGGAAATCGAACTGACTTCGATTCAGCTTGCCGATGGTCATGGGAATATCATAGAAGGTACTGCCACGACCCTGACCATCAGTGGTGCTGATGCCATTCCTCTCGAGTTCGCGCTCTATCAGAACTATCCGAATCCGTTCAATCCATCCACCCAGATTCGTTTTGATTTGGCGGACGCCTCAGATGTGCGACTGGTCATATTCAATCTCCTGGGACAGAAGGTGCGAACTCTGGTTACGGCGAACA
>JAZDIW010000357.1:0-2076 GCA_043804575.1 bacterium | reverse complement strand
AAGGGTAACGTATCAACATCAATAAGAAATACAGATTTTGTTACGTATAGCTTCCTGAAGCCAATAGAAACGAGATTTCAAAGAATATGCAAGCTTTCAATAGGAAATCACAAAGAATTCGGAAAAGCGAAGTCTGTATATTAACTGTCGCGCAGGATAACAATGTGATGGATTCGCTCATATGATGGATATCGATATTCTTACGGTGGTGCCACACAGTGGCCTCGTGATCCCATGCGAGATACCAACAGGTTCTCTATCGGACAATTTTGCTGCACTGGCTCAGAATGTGGACTGGTACACCAACTGGCTGTATGACTTCCGCGACATTCTGCGGAATCGACACTTAGTTTTCCCATACTGCAGCATTATTCTTGAAGGCAATCGTCATCCCGACATCCTCGATGACAGCGTTCCACTGCGGGATGTGAACGGACGGGCAGTGTACCGCTCGGGAATGGAACCCAATGAGACGGTGCGGAAGGCGTTGGCAGAAAAATACCTAAGGGGATTTCACCAGAGCATAGAAGACCACATCACCACCGGGGCAACGTTCCTTTTTGACGGTCATTCCACTGTGACGGCGCACGGTGTAACCGACAACCAGATCGACCTGATGAATTTCCAGCTATCGCACCTGGACAAAGCCCCGCTTTACTATTGCCCCGACATCTACGTCGAGACTTACGCAGCAGAGTTGCGCAAACGCCTCCCTGGTGTCAAGGTGACAGTGAACGAATCCGAATACTACACCGTCTACGGCCATGTGTGCGCTGCGCACTCCGTTAACGCCATAGCTCGTGCAGGATCGCGAGTCCCGGCGTTCATCCAGGAGACGAATGAGCGGCTGTACAAGAATCCCGACAGAACACCAAACATTACAGCCATCAACAGACTGCGCCGGGCGTTTGCCGATTCACTTGTGCACACCCTGCGCCTGGTGGCAGGAATTTAAAGGAGAGCAACTGGTGATTGACCTTCACATCGGCAGGCAGACTTTCGATTACGACTGCGGTGCAAAAGCGCTTCAAACTGTCATGGCTTACTACGGTGTGGAGGTCCGCGAGGACGAGCTCATGAAGGCACTGGGCACGGGGCAGGATGGTACGCCTGTCAGCGCCATGGTCATGGTAGCTCAGCAGAACGGCTTTGAGGTCAAAGCGTGTCAAGGATGGACGCTGAAGGAATTGAAAAGGCTTGTTATTGATCTTGAGCATCCGGTGATCGTGCTGCTTCAAGCCTGGGCCGAACGGTACATGACGGTTGAGGAGTGGCGCACCGAATATGACCATGGGCACTACGCCATCGTGATCGGTTTCGCAAAGGGCCTGTTGCTGTTCGAAGATCCCGGCTCATTCCGCAGAACCTGGCTCAGGGAGCGGGAATTCTTGGCACGCTGGCATGACCGTGATCCGGACACCCACAAGCAGTACGAACACTTCGGCATGGTACTATTGGGCAAGGCGCCTGTCGGGAAGTCTATAGAACATATGAACTGACGTCAGGTCCAAGAGGGGCAACTGGAGTTATGGTAACATTACTTGGCAAGAAATAGGGGATACCGATGAAGGAATATAATGGCGCGATGATGCAGTATTTCCACGGATACACGCCTGCCGACGGCACATTGTGGAAACTACTTGCTGAAGATGCGTCCACGCTGGCCGAGATTGGCATCACCTCGGTCTGGTTGCCTCCCGCATACAAGGGTGCGGGCGGTGGCCAGGACACGGGTTACGCGGTTTATGATCTTTTCGATCTGGGTGAGTTCGATCAGAAAGGCTCCACTCGCACAAAGTACGGAACGAGCGGTGAATATCTGCAAGCGATCAAGGTAGCGCAGACGTCCGGCATGCAGGTCTATGGCGATATCGTCTTTAACCACAAAATGGGCGGCGATAAAGAGGAGGAGTTCAAGGCAACTCCATACAATCCCGACAACCGTAACGAGGCAATCGGCGAGTTACAACCCATTAAGGCTTGGACCCACTTCACCTTTCCCGGTCGAAAAGGAAAGTACTCTGAGTTGCAGTGGCACTGGTGGCACTTCAACGCCGTGGACATCAACGCAATGAG
>JAZDIW010000356.1:0-14590 GCA_043804575.1 bacterium | reverse complement strand
CAGTTACAAGCAGGCGAGCAACTTGGCCCGCGCGTTCAAGGTGGACACCAAACAAGTCCCACCGGAGCCTGTCTTGCTTGTGGATGATATGGTGGATTCGCGCTGGACTCTCACCGTTGTGTCCGCGTTGCTCCTCGAAGCTTACAGCGGCCCCGTTTATCCTCTCGCGCTGGCCATGACCACACCGGGATAGATTTCTCCTATGAACGAACACATGTTGTCTGTAGAAACGCAAGCCACCCTTTTGCTCTGCGGCAATTTCGGAAGCGAACCATCATCCATCCGACCGCTGACGCTTGCCGAATTCAACAAATTTGAACAGTGGCTCGCCGGCGAAGGCTTTTCTCTAACTACTCTAATCGAAACCGAGCTGGAAGAACTAATAGAGAATTTGCGCAGCAGCGGGTTCGATGTGGAGAGGCTCTCCGCCTTGCTGAGCCGCGGAGGCGCGATGGCCATTGCCGTCGAGCAATGGACGAATATCGGGTTGTGGATCTTGAGCCGCAGCGATGAGGAGTATCCAGAGCGCTTGAAGGCACGCTTGAAACAAACCGCTCCGGCGATTCTCTATGGAGCGGGAAACCGTGCCCTCCTTTCGCGGGGAGGATTGGCGGTTGTCGGTTCAAGAGATGCCGATGAAGTCGCGCTATCTTTCACGCGCACGCTCGGTGAGGTCTGTGGGAGATGGGGCATTCAGGTGATTTCCGGCGGAGCGCGCGGAGTGGACAGCGAGGCGATGAGTGGAGCGCTCCAACACGGCGGGACTGCTTCATGTATCCTGCCGGGGAATTTGGCGCACGAAATAATCTCGGGCGCGTGCCTCTCGTGGATTGTAGACGAACGACTTGCGCTGCTGTCTCCCTTCCATCCGAAGGCTGTGTTTACTGTGTGGAGTGCGATGGAGCGGAACAAGCTAATTTATGCGATGGCGGATTTCGCGCTCGTCGTGAGCGCAGAATTGAACAAGGGAGGCACATGGAACGGCGCTCTCGAAAATCTCAAGAAAGGTTGGGTGCCGCTCTTTGTTCGCGACGATGAAAACGCTCCCGCGGGAAATCGGGGACTGGTGAAGCGCGGCGGAATCGCTGTCGAAGCAAACGCGATTCAGACGGATGTACCGCTTCTGGAGAAGCTGAAAGATCTGGCAAAGTTGGCAGGCGCGAGTCTCAGGACAACAAGCAAGAGCGCAGAATCCGAAGAACAGCTTTCGCTTCAATGGAGCCCAAAAGAGAGCCCCAAACCGCGCAAAAAAAGCAGGAAGAAAAAAACATAATCGCCGCGCGTGGGTGCCCTCACCCCGCGCGAAACGGATGACACTAAGCGTTGCCTGTCTATGCCGCCCGCGCCCTGGAAGCACGGCCCGAGATGAAAGCGATGGACGCGAATCTTCTGACTGCAAAAAGGTTCATATCCATTCGGAAAGGGGGAATTTCTGCCCAAACTTCTGCTGATGGGCAACTATGATTGGAAGAGGCCCAACCGTGAGATTCAACCTGAATTCTACGAAACCTGGAATATGACCTTGGCACTTTCGCTCGACCTATTCCATGGCGGGTCTCGATATTTTCGATTGGAGCAAGCCAAGCTCGCGCTGACCCAGATGGAGCAAAGCGCCCGCCGAGGGGTCAGAGACCTCCGCTCCCACCGACGCAAAAGCCAATTGTGTAGAAATGCCATCTGAAGGTTTCACTGCTGCCATAATCCGGATCCACGTCGGTTTCGGTTTGGTTAACACGCGTCCATCCTATCCGTACTCGGAACTCTGGTGATCCGATTTCCACGGCAAGCAAGGTCGTTTCCATGTCGAAGGTGACATCTCCTCCAAAAACAAAACCCGCGTTGGAAGACTGCCATCCTCCATGCAGTTCAATCAAGCGGTCATTCCCATAGCCGGTCTCGAACGGAATCCTTATCTGGCCGCGAGCGCCATATCCTGCCCATCCGGTAAGAGGCTGCGAGGCACCCAGCCCGATGTGGAGGAATGGATCCAATGCGACGTGCCGCGTCAGGAGCGGTGTGGCAGCAGCATAAAAGCCCACACTCATTCCTTCAGTTGTCCACCCCCATTCGAACCAGCGGGACTCTCGTTTGCCGAAGGTGAAAGTAGTGAATTTGTGAGCTACCTTCCCGTTTTCGGTGAACGGGTAGAACACGGCCGTACAGTCAGAGAAGGCTGAGGTGACGGTGCCCGCCCATTCCTCGTGATCGTATGATTCGCTGAAGTGGTTCGTGATCGGAGGCACAGTGTAGGTCGGAATGCAGCCGGTGGAAACGAGGGCTGTCGCGAGGAGCAGCAAGGAAAGAGAGCGATAGCAAGTGGGATTCATCCGTCAGCCCCTCCTTTGCGGGTTAAATGTTCCGCGAGGCTCAACCGAAATATACCTATTCTCTATATTCATTGTCAAGGGGTAGTCGGGGGGTACCGAAGTCTGACGTTGTGCTATTCGGGGTCGGAGCCCGCAAGTTTCTTGTTCGGCGATGGGGAAGGCTCCCTCATCCTTGAAAACGTTCTGATTCGGGTTAATGCGCAGCAAGCTGCGCGCTACTCCATTCCGGGCGCGCCGTGTGCCCTCACCCATTTTCCCGCCGCGCGTGGGTGCCCTCACCACGCGCGAGATTGATGACACAACCTATCTTGAACAGCCAACACGCTCCTGCGTGATGGAAGGATGATTTTGTCTGCCAATCCATCCTCCGGTTGCGGCGCGCTCCGATGGATCGAGGTAAAGCAATACGCGGGAGCGTGTTGCTTAGTAAGCGAATATTTTTCGTAGGGAATTTGGAATCTCTATGGCAACAGAAATAGTCAAACGCTGTCCATGGCCGAGTGATGATCCGCTCATGATTCGGTATCACGACACGGAATGGGGTGTGCCGGTGCATGATGACCGGAAGCTCTTCGAGTTCATGGTGCTCGATGGGATGCAGGCGGGATTGAGCTGGTCGACGATTTTAGGAAAGCGCGAAAACTTCCGCAAAGCCTTCCACAACTTTGACCCGAAACGAATCGCCAAATATACAGAAAAAGATTTTCGGCGGCTTATGGCAGATGCGGGCATCATCCGAAACCGCGCCAAGATTCGCGCAACCATCGAAAACGCAAAACGCTTTTTAGAAATGCAACGCGAGTTCGGTAGCTTCGACGCCCATATCTGGCAATTCACCGGTGGCAAGACCATACGCAACCGCTGCCGAAAATTGACAGATATGCCCGCGACATCGCCTGAATCCGATGCGATGAGCAAAGACTTGAAAGCACGCGGATTCAAATTTGTGGGCTCAACCATCTGCTATGCCTTCATGCAGGCGGCAGGGATGGTCAACGATCACTTAATGAGTTGTTTTCGCTATCGGGAAGTATGATTGCGGGCGGGTGACACACCCACCACGGCGAGGGAGAACTTCGTTCGGGGTGAGGACATCCCCGCGCGGCGAGGAAAAAGGTGAGGACAACAGGCGGTCAGACAGAAGTCAGTGGCTCCCGCATGGGACGCGTGACATCGCCATTGCGGGTCTGGAGACTCACAACGGCGAGAGGAATGGACTTCCTTAATGAAAAACCCCGGCGATACAAGATCGCCGGGGCTTTCATTTTATTGGATTTCAAAAGGCGTTCTACTCGGGTTCCACGGCCTCGAAAGTTTTCACACCATTGCGGATCAGGCGGAATAGGATAGCTTCCCTTCGGTCTTTGAAAGTCCGGACGGCTTGGCGGTAGTCGTCGATATTGTTGATTTCCACGCGGTCGATTTTCACAATGACATCCCCTTCGCGAAGCTTGTTGCGCGATGGGCCGTCGGGATCCACTTGCGTGATGACCACACCCCTGTCTTCTTCAAGATTCAGCGAGCGAGCGTTTGCTTGAGTCAATTCCTCGACTCGAATCCCCAGAAAGGGCTCCTCTTCCTCCTCAGGCTTGGCAGGTTCTTGGATACCCAGGCGCGAAGCGAAGTCGCCGCGATTGGCAAGCGTGAAATTCAGGACCTTTTCCTTGCCGGCGCGCAGGACTCTGAGCGCCACCTTTGATTTGGGAGCATGGTCGGCAATGTTCATACGGAACTGAGTCACATCTTCGACCGGTTTGCCGTCCACCTCGGTGACAATATCCCCCGCTTCCAACCCCCCTTCTTCCGCCGGTGTTTTCGGATCCACCCGCTCCACGAAAACGCCCTTCACATCCTTGCTCACTCCCGAGGCTTCCCGAAGTTCCGGCGTGAGCTCCCGAGGCATCATTCCCAAATAGCCGCGTGCCACTTTGCCGCTCACCTTGAGCTGATCCACAACCTTCATCGCAAGATTGATGGGGATAGCGAACCCGATACCTTGACCGGAGGGATTGATCGCCGTGTTCATGCCGATGACTTCGCCCTTGATATTGCAGAGCGGTCCGCCCGAGTTGCCGAAGTTGATCGAAGCATCCGTCTGAATGAAATCCTGATAACTCGGCCCTCCGCCCTGAATGGGGAGATTGGTTCGTCCCTTGGCGGAAATCACTCCGACGGTTACCGTCCAGTCCAGACCGAGAGGATTTCCGACCGCAATCGCCCAATCGCCAATTTGAATTTCGTCGCTGTTCCCCAAGAACGCGACTTGATTCTCCTCGAGTTTCGCGTCAATCCGGATAAGAGCGACATCCGTTTCGGGGTCGGTCCCGATGATTTCCGCCTTGCGCTCACCGCCATTGACGAGCTTTACCCGCACCTCCACCGCGTCCTGCACCATGTGATTATTCGTTAAGATATAGCCCTCTCGACCGATGATAATCCCTGTTCCCGAACTGGGCACGCGGAAGGAGCGCGGGCTCTTGGGCTTGTCCGGCCCACGATGAAAGAATTCCCAAAAAGGAGAATCCTCAAAGAAATTGAAGGGATCCCACATTTCGACGCCGCCCACTTTGCGTTCAGCGGTGATGTTGACGACCGTGGGCTTGACGCGATTGGCCACCGCCACGAAGGGACTGCTTCCTTCGTTCACAAGAGGCAGCGCCGCGGATAGGGAACCGGTCTTCTGCCAGGGCTCTTCGGCATTCAAGGGGGGCGTCCATTGGAATTTGGCGGACAGAAGCACGCCGATTCCAACACAGATCAAACTCAACCCTATCACGATGAGTAGATTCTTCACAGTTGTGCGTGTATGTTTCTCCATGGAAAACTCCCAAGATGAAAGAGGTGCCGCACTCAGCACGGCCACCTTAGTAAACTTCCCAAATGGTCTCCAGTTCCACCGCGTGGAAATGTCTTAAAAATTAAAGAGATAAAAACACATGCACGAATAGAGAGTATTCGGATTTGTACGGCTCCGGGGATTCTTGTCCCGCTCCTGTTATGCCGCATATAGGGCCAAAATATCATGCGGATTTTCCATCCAACGCCATCTCGATCGCTTCGACAAGAGTAGTTAGTGTGAAGGGTTTTTGAATGAATCCCGCGGCACCCGCGCGAATGAGCTCCTGTCCGGGGCCGTTGGCGGCATAGCCGCTGCAGACCAGAATTTTCATATCGGGTCGTCGCTTCTGAAGCAAGGGGAAGGCTTCATAGCCGTCCATGACCGGCATTCCGATGTCCAGGAGTGCCACGCCAATATCTCCCCGGTAGACTTCCGCAATATCCACCGCCTCCCGTCCGTTCATCGCCGTCAGCACATGATAGCCCATCCGCTCGAGAAGCTGTTTCGTGATGTCGAGAACCATGGTCTCATCATCAATGAGCAGCACCGTTTCCACTTTCGTCGGGGCCATCGGTTTCAGCTTCGGAGCCGGAGGACTTGCACGATGCACGGCGGGGAAAAAGACGACAATCGTTGTTCCCTTTCCCGTTTCACTTCTGGCCGTTACATATCCCCCGTGATTCTTCACAATGCCGTAAACGACGGCCAAGCCCAGTCCACGACCATCGAATTTCGTCGAATAAAACGGCTCGAACATTCGCGAGAGGATCTCGGGATCCATGCCATAGCCCTCGTCTTCTACGGTAAGCACAACATAGGGGCCGGATTCCAGACCGGGGTGGGCGTCGGCATAGACCGAATCCACTTCCAAGTTACTCGTCGCGACCCGAATTTGACCTCCCGCCGGCATCGCTTCCGCGGCGTTTGCGCAAAGATTGTTGACTACTTGCTGAATTTGTGCGGGGTCGGCTTCGATATTGTCCAGTTTGGAATCCAAATCGCACTCGATGTGTACTTCGGACGACAAATCTTTCGCTTGCAGGTCCAAGACTTCCCGAATCGCTTCGTTTAGGTTGATGAGTCTGCGCTCACCTTCTTCTCCTTGAGCATAGGTGAGCAGCTCGCGAGCCAAGAGGCCCGCGCGCGTTGCGGCGTCTTCGATGGTCGTCAAATAGGAAACCATGCTCTGACTGGTCCCAAGTTGATCTCGAAGCAACTCTACGCTACCCAAAACTCCCACCATGAGATTATTGAAATCATGGGCGATGCCCCGTGCGAGCGTGCCAAGGCTCTCCATCTTCTGTGCCAGAAAGAGCCGCTCCTGGAGTTCTTTGCCCACCACGACCCGCTGAATGCTCTCGGCAATTCTCCCCAGGAGCTTGCTTTCATTCTCGGAGAAAGGATAGTCTCTTTCTCGGCTGATGACGACCTTCCCCCGAGAGACTCCCCCAACCAGGATCGGAAGCTCGAGCGCATGCGCCGTTTCGTATTTGGCAGCATTGGCCTCGAAGGTCTCTCCGTTCAGGACAATGGCGGCATAGGTGTTCTCGGGAAACGCCGTGCCCGGAAGAATATGGCGCACGATTTCTCCCATGAGCTCCGGCAGCGAATCGTGAGTCTCGATCGCACGACTGATGGAATAGATGCAGGAAAGCTCTTTGATTCGTTGGCCCAGTTCAAGCATCAGTCGTTCGCGTTCGCGTTCGGCTTCCCTGCGCTCCGTGATGTCTTGCAGCAGTCCAAATGTGCCCAGGTATTCGCCCTTTGCACTGAAGCGGGGACTGGCGTAGATCATGAGTTGCCGCCGGTTCCCCTTTCCCGTCCGAATGGCCAGATCATAGACAGACTGGCGGCCTGTTTTGCGCAGGGTCGTTTGCCTCAGAATCTCCGGCCAGGACTCTCCTTCCAGGAAGTCCCTGAGGTTCCTCCCAACAAGTTCGGTGGCGGGAAGCTCGAAGATGCGTGCCATCGCAGGATTGCAGAACTGAATCACTTCATGTTCGTCCACGATACCGAGGCCCTCCTGAATGGCGTGCACAAGATCTCGGTATCGTTTTTCGGATTCTTGCAACGCCTCTTCCGCGCGTCGGCTCTCCGTGAAATCAAGAGCGAGGCAGAAGGTGCCCAGGATTTGTCCCGCGTTATCATATAGGTTACAGGTCACAAGTTTAAAAATTTTGTCTGCACGATGGGATTCCAGAATGTCGCGCAGAGAGTGTCCCAAGGCATCTTCGAGAGAGATGCGAAATGTTCTGCAAGCCATGGCATTCATCCAAGTGATGCGCATCTGCGCGTCCGTCAGAAAAACCATGTCCGGAAATACATCAAATGTCGCTTTCCAATCCATCAGCCTATCCATCTTTCAGGCCTTTCTCCTACCCCATCCTCATCGAAATCCCCCCTATGAACGAATGCCAAGTCGTATGAATTTTGGGTCATTAGTATTCGCCATTTCAAAGACAGCGAACCTCGCAGCTCCGAGCGAAGTCTTGCACGAAGTGCGAGGCGCCGATTCGGCAAATTCAGAAACGATTCAATGCGGCGTGAAGCTATGCTCTCATTGCCTCGAACGATTCCGCAATGATTCGAAGGGCGTCATCCATTTCGGATTCCGTCACCAGCATAGGCGGTGCCAAGCGGATAATGTTTCCGTGGAGTCCGCCTTTACCCACGAGGAGACCTCGCTTGCGCGTCTCCTCAAAGAAATGCAGCGTTGCTTTGGAATTCGGCGTACGGTCGCCCTTACTTTCATCCACGACGAGCTCCATCGCCTGCATCAATCCCATGCCGCGCACATCTCCAATGATGCGAGGATGCTTCTGCTTCAAGATCTCCAAACCGTCGCGCAAGCGTCGCCCGAGGCTTTCCGACCGCGCGGGAATATTCTCGTCCAACGCAATTTGCAGTGTTTCGCAGGCGGCCATACAGCAAACCGGATTGCCACCAAAAGTCGAAATCGAAAGTGCCTCAATCGAATCGGCCACTTCAGGGATCGCAATCGTCGCACCCAGCGGCATGCCGTTGGCAATGCCCTTGGCCATTGTCATGATTTCAGGTTGAACACCAAAATGCTCGATGCCGAACATCTTGTCGCCGGTGCGACCAAAGGCCGTTTGCACTTCGTCGCAGATGAAAACGCCGCCGTGTGCGCGCACAATCTCGACGGCGATTTGAAAATATTCCTTCGGCGGCACGATGAAACCCGCGACACCCTGAATCGGCTCGGCCAAGAATCCGGCAATCTTGCCGGTGGTCGTCGTTTGAATCAGTTCCTCAATATCGCGCGCACAAGCCAAATCGCAAGAGGGATATTTCAGCTTGAAAGGGCACCGGTAGCAATAAGGCGACACGGCGTGTTTGACCGCTGCTATTTGCGTCGGCAGAGCACGCCAAGTGGAGTGCGCGGTCAACGTCTGAGCAAGCATCGTTCGACCAGAATAGCCGTAGCGCAGCGCAATGATTTCTTGTCTGCCCGTATAGAGCTGCGCCAGCATGACTGCTGTCTCATCAGCCTCCGTCCCGGAATTCGTGAAGAACGATTGCTGAAGGCGTCCCGGCGTAATCTTTGCGAGCATTTCCGCCAAATCCACGATAGGCTCGGTGGGATAGAGCGTCGAGACATGGCCGAGCTTGTCCATCTGCGCTTTCACCGCATGATTGATGCGCTCGTTCGCATGGCCGATGGAAACCGTCAAGATGCCGCCGAAGAAATCGAGGTAACTCTTACCCTCAGCATCTTTCACTTGCCTGCCCTTGCCCTCCACAAGAATCAGTGGCTTCTCATAATAGTGTGCAACGCAGGGAAAGAGAAAGTCTTTTTGCCTGCGGATGATGTCGTCTGTCTTACTTGACAAAACGGCTGACTTCGGAACGGTGACTGTTTTCATAGTATGCTGAAAAAATCCTCTACGGTAAATGACGCTTCAAAAAACTGCCCTTGCCGCGCTCGACTCTCAAATCGCCGTCTTTATACTGGACGCGACCACACGCGATCACATGAGTAGGCTTGCCCCTAACCTTCATTCCTTCAAAAATATTCCGGTCGCATTTCGAGATTTGGTGCGCCGCTGTGATTGTGCTCTCGCCCAACGGATCATAAATCACAAGATCAGCATCCGCGCCGGGAGCAATCGTTCCCTTTTGAGGATACAAGTGAAAGATGCGCGCGGGTGCGGTTGCAAGCAAGTCCACCATGCGACACAAGTCAAATCGGCCTGACTCGACACCATAGGTATAGATGAGACCGAGACGGTTCTCGACTCCCGCCGCCCCATTGGGAATCTTGGTGAAATCGCCACGCCCCATCTCTTTTTGACCTTTCTGCATGAAGGGGCAATGGTCGGTGCCAATCGTTTGCAGCGTGCCGTTCTGAAGTCCCTGCCAAAGCGCCTCGCCGTGTCCCTTTGGTCGAATCGGCGGCGACATCACATAAGCCGCACCTTCAAAATTCGGCTTGTCATAGACAGAATCATCGAGCAAGAGATATTGCGGGCAGGTTTCGCCGTAAGCCTTCTGTCCTGTTCGTTGCGCCTTTGCCAAAGCATCCACCGCTTCACGGCAGGTCATGTGAACAACATACACCTCGGCGCCGGTCATTCGCGCCAGAGCCAGAAAGCGCGATGTGGCTTCTCCTTCAAGGGTGCTCGGTCGTGAGAGCGCGTGATACTTGGGCTCAGTTTTGCCCTCGGCCAAGAATTTCTTCTGCAGATGCGCAATCACATCGCCATTTTCCGCGTGCACAGAAAGCACGCAGCCAAGCTTTCCGGCTGTCTCGAGTGCTTGCCACAGTTCGCCGTCGTCAATGCCAATCGAGCCTTTGTAAGCCATGAAGACTTTGAAGGAAGTCACTCCCTCTTCGTGGACGCAGCGGCGCATGTCTTCCGCCGTGTGGTCGAACCAACCTGTCAGCGCCATGTGGAAAGCGTAGTCCGCGACGGCTTTCTTTGCTTTCTCCTTCCATTCTTTCAATGCGTCGAAAATATCGGTGCCTCGACCCGGCACGACGAAATCAATAATCGTCGTCGTGCCGCCGCTAATCGCCGCTGCCGTCCCATTTTCAAAATCATCTGCCGAAACCGTCCCCATGAAAGGCAATTCCATGTGCGTGTGCGGATCCACAAACCCGGGAAAAACGAACTGCCCCGATGCGTCAATCACTTCGTCTTTGGCGCTCTCTTTTTCGAGGTTCACGCCAATGCGCAGAATTTTCCCATCGGCGCAATAGATGTCGCCGGTATAGCGGTCTTTGGCGGTGACGATTTCACCGTTCTTGATTAGGATGCCCATGATTTTCCTCTCAACAAACACACAGGAGAGCGGGCTGCCGCCCGGCGCTACGAAATTCGAAATCGCTCGGATTTTTCTACGGCAAAAGACTCGTCAAAGGCCCGTAGGTTTCTGGGCGTCGGTCGCGGAAGAATTGCCAGACGCGGCGCACTTCTTCAATCATCGCAAAATCCATCTCGGCGACGACTAATTCGCTCTTGTCTTCCGAACCTTGCGCCAGCGTGTTGCCGCGCGGGTCCACGAAATAGCTCGACCCGTAATAGCGCCCGATTTCCCACGGCGGCTCGATTCCCACGCGATTGATGCAGCCCATGAAATAGCCGTTCGCGACCGCATGGGCGGGCTGCTCGAGTTTCCACAGATATTGCGAAAGTCCCGCGACGGTCGCCGATGGATTGAAAACGATTTCCGCGCCGCCGAGTCCCAAAAGCCGCGCGCCTTCGGGGAAATGGCGGTCGTAGCAAATATAGACGCCGACTTTCGCGTAGCGCGTCTCAAAAACCGGATAGCCCAAATTGCCCGGCTTGAAGAAAAATTTCTCCCAAAAACCCGCGGTGTGCGGAATATGATTCTTGCGATATTTGCCGAGGTAAGTGCCGTCCGCGTCTATCACCGCCGCCGTATTGTAATAGACGCCCGCGAACTCGCGTTCATAGACCGGCACGACGATGACCATCTGATATTTCTTCGCGAACGGGACAAGCTTTTCGGTCGTCGGCCCGGGCACGGATTCGGTGGCATCGTACCAACGCGCGGATTGGCTGGGGCAAAAGTAAGGCCCGTTGAAAAGCTCCTGCAGACAGAGAATCTGCACGCCGCGCTTGCCCGCTTCCTCGATGAAAGGAATATGCGCATCGAACGCGGCCTGCTGAATCTCTGAAACGGGCAGCGATTCATCATTCAAGGGATTTATCATCTGAATCAGCCCGCCGATGACTTTTCGCGCCATAAATATCTTCCTTCCGTAGAAACATCCCACCAGTTAGGACGCCCGCTGAAGTCCTCCAAGCGATTACCAATTCAGTTCGGTGCGAGTTTGGTAGAGACCATCGTGATATAATGTACCGATCAAAATCCCTGTGGTTGTGGGGCTGGAATATGCCAAGCCGATGTTCCAGACTTTCTCGAAATCATTCCACCACAACGCTTTCTTAATATGAGATTCCGTAGGTTTCATCTGCTTGGGTTTCACTGGAAGTGATAGCATGTCTAAAATATCGTGGTAACCAGATGTGTAGAACATGCAAGAGAGTGCCGTCAGATGCCACACATCAAATTTCCCAACATCGTGCAGATCTTCAAGAAACTGACTCCTTGACATCCAATATTGAGAAACATATGCGTCATACTCACCTTGGTCAACAATCTCTGGCTCTTCAGTCGGTTTTATCTCCCATAAAAGGGCTAACAGACCAAGAAGTCTGATCTGCCTTGAAGCAAGCGAATTCACCACATCACAAGCGGCTGAACCAACAAGAGCTATCATATCGTCAGCGCCGGCAGTCAGCCTCTGCGCAATCAGCTCAGAGAGGATTTCGTGGCGATCATCATTGTCGGTCACTGCGGCTGATACCATTGCCTTCTGAATTAGCAGGCTTGTGCTCGGATGACTCAAAGCATCCTCAAAACACGGCGCTTCGCTTCTGGCAATTCAACTTCAAGCCGTTCAATCCTTTTTGCCAACCGTCTTATAAATTTCCCCAAATTTGCATTCGCGGCCTGTTGAACTTCGGTGCTATGCGATCCAAACAGTTGAAATAGCCATTCGATGCTCTTCTCGGTGATCTTCTCTACGAAAGCGCCTGCCGCCCCTGCAAGGATAATTTCTGTAATTGGATTCATTTAAAACCACCGCGAAATGACGACTTTGCGGTCGGTGAAGAAGTCAATGGATTCCCAGCCGTGCGCTTTCAGGTCGCCGAAGAAGGAGCCTTTCGCGCCGCCGAAACAGAAGAAAGACATGGGCGCGGCCACACCGATATTGATGCCCATCATGCTCGGCTCGGCTTCATGGCGGAACCTGCGCGCCGCCTCGCCGCTGGTCGTGAAAATCGAAGTCGCGTTTCCCAGTTCGTGCGCATGAATCAAACCGAGCGCGTCATCCAAGGTTTTCACAGGCAAAATGCACGCGACCGGCCCAAAAATCTCTTCTTGCGCAACAGCCATCTTCGGATTCACTTTGTCAAAAATTGTGGGGCCGACGAAATAGCCTTTCTCTCGCACGGGAGGATCGCGACCGTCCAAGATAAGCTCGGCGCCTTCCTGTATGCCCTTCTCGATATAGCGCAAGACTCGCTCGCGATGCCTTTCAGAAATCACAGGGCCTAACTCCACGCCGGGCTCGATGCCGTTTCCGATTTTCAAAGCTGCTGCACGCTGAACGAACTTTTCGCGGAATGGCTTGTAGATTTCTCCGACCGGAACGAGCACCGCGCCTGCCAGACACCGCTCGCCCGCACATCCAAAAACAGATTCGACAATGTTCGCCACGCTCTCGTCGAGCTTAGCATCCGGCATGATGACGATGTAGTTCTTCGCGCCACCCAAAGCCTGCACGCGCTTGCCGTGCTTGCCGCACTCGGCATAGACATGGCGCGCGACAGGACTCGACCCGACAAATGAAACGCCCTTAATATCCGGATGCTCCAAAATTCGCTGGGCCGCTTCTTTCGCGCCGTTGACAAGATTCACAACGCCCGGAGGAAAGCCCGCTTCATTAATAAGTGCGAAGAGTTCTTGCTGCGATAGCGGCACTTGCTCGGAAGGCTTCACGACAAAAGTATTGCCGCACGCAACAGCAAACGGCAGAAACCAGAGCGGCACCATAAAGGGAAAATTGAACGGCGCGATGCACGCAAAAACGCCGATGGGTCGTCGGATGGCTTCGCAGTCAATTCCGCGTGCCACATCCTCCAAAACGCGACCCATCATGAGTGAGGGAATCCCCGTGGCGACTTCGATACATTCGATTCCGCGCCGGACGCTCCCTCGCGCTTCATGCAGCGTCTTGCCATTCTCGGTGGTCAGCGTTCGGGCGAGACCTTCGAAGTGTTCTTCGAGGAGGTTCTTCAAGCGGAAGAAGTAGCGGGTGCGTTCGAGAGGCGGGGTGGCTCGCCAAGCCGGAAAGGCGTCGCGGGCTGCGCGAACGGCATCGTCAACATCGGAAGCCAAACCGAGCGGCACATGCGCCAGAACTTCGGTCGTGGCTGGATTGCGGACTTCAAGCGTCTGGCTGACGTGTGCGGCGACCCATCGGCCACCGATGTAATTCTTTAAAATTGAAGGATTTGTGCTCATGGAAAATTTGCGTCTCAGAATATAGGTTTTCTATAGGGGAAAGTCAAGAGCTTAGACTCCAATGTCCTCGTTCCAGAGTGCCGGATTTTCGCGGATGAACCGCGCCATCATCTCGATGCACTCAGCATTATCGAGGTCAACGACTTCGACGCCGTGCAACTCCAGAAAAGCGCGGGCGCCTTGAAAATTGCGCGCTTCACCGGCGATGACTCGCGCAATGCCGAATTGCACGGCGGCTCCTGCGCAAAGATAGCAAGGCATCAAGGTTGAGACGAGCGTCAATCCTCGAAATGTGCCGATTCGACCCGCATTGCGCAGGCAATTGATTTCGGCATGCTCGAGCGGGTCATCGTCTTGGACGCGCCGGTTATGCCCCCGCGCAATGATTTGATCGTTGCGAACAAGTACCGAACCAATGGGAATGCCACCTTCTGAAAGACCTTGCTTCGCTTCTTCGACGGCAGCGGCAAGCAACTGGTATTTTGACAGAGAACGCGATGTGTTCATAGCGGCGTTGTCCGATCTTCTTTCAGCAACCTGCCAACTAATATAGCAGGAAATACCGAAATGTCAATTTCGCGGGCTCAATACTTGTAAAGATGCCATAACATAATGAAAGCGGCCCGCGCGGTCCGTAACATTGGGCGGCAAGCGGCACGAGGCTTGCACAGTAGATGCCCTGGATAATTGTATCCTTTTGTCGGTATTCTCTGCAGCAGTCATGTTTACCATTATCGGATTTGCCGTCGTAATCATCTCTGTGGTCGGTGGATTCACCCTCGCCGGGGGGAATCTCGCCGTACTCATGCAGCCTGCCGAATTCCTCGTCATCGCAGGGACT
>JAZDIW010000355.1:0-7638 GCA_043804575.1 bacterium | reverse complement strand
GTCGTGGGTTTGGCGCTCGGGGCTGAGCTATTCCCGGATGCGGAACTCGCCACTCGGCCAGGTGCCTACAGTGCACGCGCGTTGGGCATGGGGCGAACGGTGCTGACAGCGGAGTTTGGAGCGCCGGCTCTCCTGGGAAATCCAGCACTCCTTGCCAGCCCGGCGGATCATCTCCGGCTGGATGCCACGGCCGACGTGTGCCGCATCAAGGAGACTCGCGCCTATCCGATTCACGACGCCTTCGACGGGATATTGGCCTACAACAATTATGTGCTGAACGACCATCTCTACTCCAAGTTGGATGGCGGAGTTGTCTACAATATGCCGTATGGCAAATTGCCTGTGATAGCGCTCGGAGTCGGAACCTACTCCGTGTACCGATTTGACTATCGCTATCACGAAGAGGTCCGCTATCGCAATGCCGTAGGAGGGATTCTGGACTTGCCGATGGCGAACAATCGCTTGGATATTAGCGGCGACCTTCGCTCGTTTTCTTTCGGCCTCGCCGTCCGGGAGAGGTTTCCCGTTACCGTTGGCGTCAGCGTCAGCATGCTTGCGGGCGATTGGACCTATGAAGAAGGAACCTACTGGGTTTCCGAAGATTCGACGAATATCGTGACCCGCACGGAATATTCGCTCGACGGCATCCCCTCAGAAATCGTGGTGGGGATCGCAGGCGAGCTTTCGGAGCGGGTCTCCCTCGGCGCACGCGTACTCTTTCCAACCAGCGACTTCGATTTCGATACAGAAACGCGTGCAGAGCCGGAAGGTGCTGCCATGTTCTCCAGCGGGACGGTTTGCCTGCGGTATCCCTCCCGTTTCGGCCTTGGCGTGCAATATCGTCCGCGCAGCGATTTCATGCCGCGGATTTTGTTCGAAGGTGAAGTGGTCACCTATTCACAAACCCGAGACGATTGGGACGATGTGTTTGAAATTCGCGCCGGCGTCGAACAGCAGGTGGTGCGCGGGATTCCGGTTCGCGCCGGATTCTTTTATGCGAAAGCGCCGGACAACAGCGAGCGCTCGCTGGCGACTTTCTCGACGGGTATCGGCCTTCGACACAAGAGACTCTATGCCGACTTCGGGATGGAGCTGGGCAAAGTGAATTACACCTATCCCGATCTCTTTCCCAACACGCGTTTCGGCGGGGCACGCGTGGATGTGGATCGCGTTGAAACGGGCCTGTGGCGCGGCGTCGTCTCGGTGCATTACGAATTGTGAGACATGTTCAAGATAGGATAGCTACGGGCATTCATGTATTCTTAGTCTCTTTTGTTTGGTGATTTCATGAAATTCATCTCGATACTACTCCTCTTTTTTGGCAGCATACTGCTTGCAGGTTCTTCCTCTGCCGCCGAGCCCATGCGCCTTCTGGTACTGCATACGAATGACATGCATGGAGGCATTGACGCGAGCGTGGCGAGTTTCATGAATCCCGAATTTCCGCCTGCCCTCGGTGGGGCTGCGTCAGCGGCGAGAATCATTCGCACCTTGCGCGAAAAGGCCGCCGAAGAGGCCATGGGATTCCTGCTCGTGGATTGCGGGGATATTTGGCAAGGCACTTTGATTGGAACGAAGACCGGCGGACGCGCCGTCGTGGACTATATGAATACCATCGGCTACGACGCCGTCGTTATCGGCAACCATGAATTCGATATCGGCCGAAAGACGCTCGAAGACAGTTGCCTGTCTCGTGCGAATTTTCCCTTCGTCTCCTGCAACATCTATGACTCTACGGCCACGGGATTGCGGCTCTATGTTCTGCCATATGTCATGAAGGTCGTTGACGGGCTCAAAGTCGCGGTCGTCGGTGTCACAACCACGGGCACACCGCGAATGAGTTTCGGCGAAAACATTCGCGGGCTCTACTTTGCACCGGAAGTGCCCCAAGTGCAAGCCTACATTGACACGGTTCGTGCGCAGGGTGCGGATTTGGTCTTCGTGGCGGCTCACATGGGTCTGCCCTATGACCGCCTGGAGGCGTGGCGCGAGCTCGAGCAGCGCGCCGCCCAAGGGTGGACATCGGACTACACGCGCAATGCCATGGAATTGGCTCGGCGGATTCACGGAGCCGATGCGATGCTGTGCGGCGACATCCATGTCGGCTATGAGGAACCTTGGGTGGATCCCGTGACGCACATTCCCTGTTTTCAAGGGTATGCACGAGGCACCAGCATTGCCGCCATCGAGTTCGAGATCGACCCCGAAACCAAGACGATCACGCGCTGGAAACCCTATGCCGACCGCGGCGTGCTTCTGACTCTCTTCGCGGATCAATTCCCGCGAGAACACGATATTGCGGATGCCATTGATCCGGAAGTCGCGCGAGTTGAGAAGGGATTTGATGAACCGATTGGTCAGACGCTGGTGAATCTTACGCGGATTAGTGAGGGGGAATCGCTCTTGGGGAATTTGGTGTGCGATGCGATGCGATGGAAATTGGAGGGGGATATTGCCTTCACGAATCGCGGCGGCATCCGCACGGATATTGCGCCCGGCTACATTACGCCGCGCGATGTCTTCTCCGTGCTCCCCTTTGACAATCATTTGGTCGCCGTGCGATTGAGCGGCGCTTTTTTGAAGGAGCTCTTTGAAGATAAATTAGTCTACGGTGGAAGCGGCCTATTTATCTCCGGCGTGCAAATCATCGTAGATCGAAATCAGCCGCCGGGGAATCGAATTGCCGTCTTCAAGATCGGCGGCGAAGAGGTGAAGCCGGAGAAGCTCTATCGCGTGGTGACGATTGACTATCTGCTCGAGGGCAACTCAGGAATGATGAAACTTGCGCCCTATTATTCTCAGGCCGGAGCGGAAACGGGCATCCTCATGCGAGACGCGATGGCCGAATATATCCGAGCTCATTCGCCGCTGAACCCGCGACTGGACGGCCGCTGGAAATATGTCAACTGATTGTTTCCGCCGCCCCGTCATGGCCAAATTTCGATAACCGTCCGGCCATCGGTCAAAATGTCAACCGTTCCGGTCTGGTCTGTCCGGAGAATCCAGACGCCGCGCTCGCTCAGAAGCTCCATCGTCTCGTCGTGCGGATGACCATAGGGATTGCCGGTTCCGCAGGAGATAACGGCAAAACGAGGCAGGACGGCATTCAGCCATTCGGCGCTCGTGGCATCGCTCGAACCATGATGATTGACTTTGAGCACCTCGCTTCGCACACTACTGCCGAAGCGTTCCACGACTTTCATATTCGTCGGCGTTTCAGCGTCACCTGTAAGCAGAAAATCCACATCGCCCATCGAGAACCGCAAAACAATCGAGCGGTTATTGTCGTTGTCGCGGGTGACGCCCGGAGGGTAATCTAAGTTCAGCACGGCTGCGCTGACGGATGTATCCTCAAGATCGAAAGCTTCGCCGACCACCAAACCATTCGGCGAAGAGACGGAATGATAGGCTCCATAGGCGATGTTCGAGCTTGTGATGTCGTAGAGCCCTCCGTAGTGGTCGCTGTGATGATGGGTCTCGACAATGTGGTCAATATAGAAGATGCCGCGCCCCTGGAGATAGTTCAGCGCGAGAGGAATCCCGTCGCCGTCCCAGGAGCCATCGCCGAACGAAGGCTCGCGCGTGCCATACCCGCCGTCAACCAAGATGCGGCGACCCATCGGCGTTTCAATCAAATGGCTGTCGCCCTGACGAACATCAATCGTGGTCATGCGAAAGAGCGGCGTCGAAACCACTTCGAAAGTCTGAAAACTGTCCAGCGGACTCTCGAAGAGAATTTCATTCTCCAAAGATAGCGTTACGAAGCGATACCAATAGATGCGAGAGGAAGCGAGAGCCTTCAGCGGAACCGAGATGGAGGTTCCCGCCTCCGCCAAAGCCATCGCCTCGCGCTGTAGGGCCGTGGGGGTCTCGCCATAGCGAACCATTCCTTGCGCGGGAGACGAATTTGTCCAGTGAATTGCGACGCTTCCGTCGGCATGGCGCTCTTCCTTGGCGTCCATGTTTACGACCGCAAAGCGGACCCGCTGGCCGCTTTCCAGCCCTTCGGTATCGGTTGCTCGAATCTCGAGGAGTTCTTCGCCCTCGAAATTCGCAGGGAAAGTGACTCGCAAGACAGACCCCGTCAGGGAAGCGAGAAGCCGCTGGGCCCCGGAAACCGTCCAATGTAGAAGCGAATCGGGCGTTTCATCTTCCACATAGGAATCAAGTGATAGGTCAGGAAATTTGCCATCGGCGGTGCGCGCCACTTGACCGGGAATCTGGAAGAGGCGCGGCGCTTCGTTCTCGCTCTCGGTGATTTGCCGCGCGCATCCGGCCACAAGAACAGCTATGAGACTCAAGAAAAATATTCGTTTCGAAATCATATCACAAGAACCGTAGATTGAAGGAGGTTGCTATGCGAACTCTCTGGATTCTCTTCCTCGGGATTCTCCTCGCGGCCGCGGGGCTTGCACCTGCGCAGGTCATGCTGAACGAAATCCTCTATGATACCCAAAGTACTGACGATCCCAATCTTCTCTTCACCGAACTCTATGGGCCGGCAGGAACAAGCCTTGAAGGGTACACGCTTGTCGGTTTCAACGGGAACGGCGGTGCACAATATCGCTCGGTAGCGCTCTCCGGTACTATTCCACCGGACGGTTATTTTGTTGTTGGTAACACCTCCAGTGTCCCTAATGTCGACTTAGTCGTCGGCGGCGGGATGGACGGTGTTAACTGGGAGAATGCCGGTTCCGTTTCGGGTGATGACTGCGACTGTGTGGAGCTTCAACTCCAGGGAAGTGTTGTAGACAAAGTCCGCTATGGTCCCTGCGCCAATCCGCCGGGTTGCCCTGGCGAAGGAGGAACGAATGCCCCAGATCCTTACCCCAGCGGCGGTATCAACTACTCTATCGGCCGCATTCCCGATCACCAAGACACCGACAATAATGCGGCAGACTGGGCTGTTCCGGAGCAATTAACACCCGGCGCTCCCAACGCGGCAATGGATACCTGTGAAATACACTACTACACGATCAGCGAAGTTCAAGCAGACAACGCTGACGGAACTCCTGTGCACATGGATGAATTTGTCCACATCGCTGGTATCGCCACCATTTCAAACTACATCCTTGATCCGACCAGAACAAGCTTCTACATCCAAGACGAAGATGCCGGAGTGAATATCTTTGGCAGTATCGGAACTGTAGAAGTCGCAGCAGGCGATTGCGTTGTTATCGACGGTTGGATTTCTCATTACAATGGCCTGTGCGAAATCATCTCGACGGCCGACTGCATCGGTCCGTGGAGTTTGGAAATCGTTGACCATGTGAATGTTCCGCAGCCGCTCATCGTCACCTGCAATACCATTGACCAATTGGGCGAGGACTACGAAGGCATGCTTGTGAAAATCGAATGCGTCACCATCACAGGCGGAGATCCGTGGCCGGCCCAAGTAGATACGAATGCGAATATCGTCATCACTGATCAAACAGGCAGCTGCATCATGCGCATTGATATGGACACCGATATTCCGATGAATCCCGCGCCGCCTGAACTCTTCACCGTCATCGGCATTGTCAATCAATTTGACTACACATCCCCCTACACGGAATACTATCAGCTTTTGCCACGCTCTTATTCCGATTTCACCATCTGCGATGCCGCTGAACCGATTGTGGAAACTCCCGCGAGTTTTCGGCTCCTGGGGTGCTTCCCCAATCCCTTTAACGCGGCAACGCGGATTTCGTTCACGGTCGCACGCCGCGGCGAAGTATCGATTGGAATCTACGACCTTATGGGCCGGGAAGTGACGCGAGCTCTTGTCTCTGCGCCTTCGGCCGGCGACTACAGCTACACTTGGAACGGCACGAATCTCGGCGGCAAGACGGTGGCAACGGGTCTCTACTTTGTTCACTTGAAGGCCGGAACCGAATCCGCCTCGAGCAAGCTGCTCTTTCTCAAATAGCCAAACTGTTCTGCAGCTATCATGCCGTTTGGCAAAATTGCTTTGCCGTCATTGGGAATCTTACTCCTTGCCGCCATGCCGCTGGCGGCACAGGAAGTCTGTATCAATGAGATTCTCTATGACACGCCCGGCGCCGACAATCCGGCGCTGCTCTTCACCGAGCTGTGGGGCCCGCCGGGAACCTCACTTTCGGGATGGAGCTTGGTTGGCATCTCCGGGGCGACGGGTGAAAGCTACATCACCGTCCGCCTCTCCGGAACCATCCCTCAGGATGGATACTTCGTCATTGCCAACTGCGGCGATAGCTCCTATGTGGACTTGGATCTCGAACTCGGCTGCGAAGCGAGCGACAGCAGCGTGGGCGTTGATTGGCGAAATGCGGGCGGCCCGGACGGAGATGATTGCGACGGCATCGAACTGCGCCACGGCACCGAAGTCGTGGACAAGGTCTGTTATGGCCTGTGCGCTCCGGGACATTCCTGCAACGGCGAAGGCGGCACGAATGCTCCCGACGCCTATCCCGCGGGAGGCTTCAGCTACTCGATTGCTCGCTGCCCGGATCATGAAGATTCGGATGACAACGGGTCTGATTGGGCGATCACTTTTCCGACGCCCGGTCGCTTGAACGAATGTCCCTGTCGTCCTTACTATTTCACCCTCAGCCAAGTTCAAGAAGATGAACCTGACGGAACACCTCTGCACGAGGGCGAATTTGTTTCGGTTCGCGGCGTTGCCAATGTTGCGAACAATACTTTCGATCCGGAGCGGACAGATTTCTTCATTCAGAGTGAGACTGCAGGGATAGAAGTCTTCGGCAGCTTCGAGCCCATTGCAATTGCTCTCGGCGACTGTGTGCTCGTCGAGGGGTGGCTTGCGCATTCATGCGGCCTGTGCCAAATAGTTGATTTTGGCACGGGCCTTTGTTTTCCCGTAATCGAAATCGTTGATCATGCCGCCCCGCCGGAGCCCGTCTTGTTGAATTGCCGTAGTGTCAGTCTATCCGGCGAAACCTATGAAGGGATGCTCGCGAAAATCGAATGCGTTACGATTGTTGGGGGCGACCCGTGGCCCGCGGAAGGACAAGACGCCACTATCACCGTGGCCGATGGTTCCGGTCTGTGCACGATTCGAATTGACAAAGACACCGACATTGACGGAAGACCTGAACCGGACGCTCCGATTACCGCTATTGGCATTGTCATCCAGCGCGATTCAACCTTACCTTTCACCGAGAACTATTGCCTTCTGCCGCGAGCCTACGGCGATATTTCGATTTGCTCCTCTGCAGATGTTTCGCCTGCGCTGTGCGAGCGCGGCCTCAGACTCATCGGCTGCCACCCCAATCCCTTCAACGCGAGCGTTCAGCTTTCATTTACCGTGACGCATGCCGGAATCGTCTCCCTTCACATCTTCGACCTTCTGGGCCGCAAAGTGGCGCAGGCGTCTATCTACGCTTCCGGCCCGGGTGAATATGGCTACAGATGGGACGGGAGAAATCCGGCTGGCGAGAGTGTCAGTGCCGGCCTCTACTTCGTTCGAGTAAAATCGGGAACCGAAACGGCTGTTGGCAAGATCTTTTTAGTGAAATAGAACAGCAAATCAATAGAGAAAGGCTTCGAGAAAACCAATCGAAACCTTTTTTATTTCAAAGCGCCAGCTTGACAATTGTCGAACCGAAGTCCGTTCGATTGGGGCCGCCGTCGGTGTAGTCTTCCACCAAAGGATGACCC
>JAZDIW010000354.1:0-3166 GCA_043804575.1 bacterium | reverse complement strand
AATTTCCCCTGGAATTGTCTTGTCTTTGCCCGCTTTTTGAGCCAATAATTTCTCGGCGAAGGTAAGACCCATCGGCATGTCCTTTGCTTTGGAGTCTGTTTGGTGTGGGATCTCGACGACCCGCAGACCGTGAAGGAATTTGCACGTTTCAGAGTTTTAGATATATACCCAAAAAATTTCACAAAATCAAGACACCGTATTTTGGATCAGAGATGACCAAGAATCCATGTAATGTAGTTGAAGAACAACCCCCCTCAGTCAGGATGGAAGAGGACGAGAATCTCGGATGTGAGCTCTTCGAGCTCGTGCGCTTGGGGACTCTTGTGCGTGGGATCATGCACAATCTCTCGACTCCTCTTTCGGGCGTCATCGGCGGCATCCAACTGTTGGAGATGCGGGCATCCGCTATCACGGAGGGTATCGAGAAACTGAAGAAACCCTCGGAAGGTTCCTGGCAGGAAATCCGAAGCCATCTCGAACGAAACCAGAAGAATATCGAGCTTATCTCTCGAAATGCGCGGAACTTGGCGGATTTGCTTCAGAATTTCGTTGAACGCATGAATCGCTTCTCGATAAGTGCTCCGGACATCTACTCTCTGAGTCAGTTGGTCGAGCTGGAGCTGCGATTCCTGGGATCCAATCTGACCTTCAAACATCGAGTGCGGAAATCCGTACAACTTGCCAAGGATTTGCCGCCTATCCGATGCACCTTCTCTCTGTTTGCCAAGGCCTTCGATGAGATTGTCTATACGGCGATGGAGTGCCATGAACTGCAACAAGGAAAGTTGTTGGAAATGAGTTTTTCCACCGAAGTCAATGCAGACCATGTAATGCTGAAAATAGACTGCAGTGCGGTGCCTTCGCGATTTGAAGGTCGCATGTCCGAGACCGATTCTTCCGCCGTTGCTCGTCCGACGATTCTGCAGTGTTTCGCCGACATGCGAATCGACGGATGGGAAACCGAGATGCGTGCCAGCTCCATGGGGACGATATTCGAACTTGCGCACGCCTGCGTGCGGCTTGCGTCGCAGAAGTAATTTGTGTATCTTCCTTCGCCGAATCTTGTCTGGACTCTTGTTCCGGTGCCGGCATGCGTAGGGCCCAGCTTGCTGGGCCCGAATGCTGTTGCAATTCAGGAAGATAGCACCGCCCGAATTGGGAGACATTATCGTATGATTTCATAGCCCAGCAAGCTGGGCGCTACGACTTCACACCGCCATTTGGCAACACGCGGACCTTTCTGAAAACATCATTCGTATCATCTCTTCCATGCTTGATTCCACTGTTCTCAATTTTGCGGAGCAACATGGCCGTTCCGTCCGCCTTGCTTTGGAAGCCGCAAGGTGCGGCGGCGAAGTTTTGCTCCGATTTTGGCGTGCGTCAAGTTCAAATAGCATTGAGGAGAAAGGCAAGGGAGACCTTGTCACTCAAGCGGATGTGGAGTCCGAAAAAGCCATTTCGGATTTTCTGCAGAAGGAGACGCCCGAATGGAGCCTGGTCGCGGAAGAAGGGACCGAGCGAACTGCGGGCGATAGGATTTGGTTTGTGGACCCTCTGGATGGGACGACGAATTTCGTGCAACGGTTGCCCATTTTCGCCGTTTCGGTCGGCCTGGCCCGGCGGCTTCCCGGCGGGAATTATGACTTGCTGGCCGGTGCGGTATGGAATCCAATTTCCGAGGAACTCTTCTGGGGCGCCAAGGGGTGCGGCAGCTATCGCGGAACCGAACGCCTGCAGGTCTCCACGAAGGAAAGACTCGCCGATGCGGTCATCGGGACCGGTTTCCCTCGTCGCTATGCCGATGAATTGCCGAACTACCTGAGAGAATTCGAGGCTCTTTATCTTCAAAGCCGAGCGATTCGTCGACCGGGCGCGGCATCCTTGGACCTGTGTTGGACGGCGCAAGGAATCTATGACGCCTTCTGGGAGCACCGACTGTCGCCTTGGGATATTGCGGCGGGCTGCCTGATCGTGATGGAGGCGGGAGGAGTTTGCAGCGACTTCTTGGGGGAGATGCACTACATGCAAACGGGGAGTATCCTCGCTGCTCCTGCGGCACTTCACCGGCAGATCCTGGAGATTCTTCGCCCGATGCAGCCTTGAAACTGTAGAGAAAAATCACAAGCGGCAAAAGAAAAGCCCTTGGCCGAGGCGGCCAAGGGCTTCTGCATTTTCCGCTGCCGTATTAGGGTTCGGTCGAGCCAATCACTCGATAGAATTTCATCTCGCCTTCTGAAAAAGCGTTTTCATCATAGAAGAAAGTGTTGGCCGTTGAGCCTTCCAGCGTCGAGAAGGTCCCGAACGGTGTCGTATCGCTGTAGATGCGGTAATAGGGACTGCCCGTCGAAATCCACTGAAGTTCTGCATCATCGCCCAAGGGGGAAACGACCACCTGCGGCACAATCCATAGGATGGTGAAACTGCCATCCGAGACATCGCTGACGCTTGGCATGGACTCACTCGAAATCCGGATTCGGGCGTTTGTGCTCCCAGGGCCCGTGATTGGCCAGAGCTGCATAGCGTTCCCGGCGGGAATTCCGGAGTAGAGAGTCTCCCAATTGCCGGACGGATAATCCCGATTCAGCTCGATGGCAACGGTTCCCGAAAGTCCAACGGAAGACCAGACAATCGTGTCCGTGGCGGCCGTGTACCATATCTCGCCGCCGTTGGGCTTGACGAGTGCAATGCTGACATTGGACAGAATACTTGCCGTCGCTTCGTAGGGATCGCAATCATGTCCCGTGACTACGATATGCAGAGTTCCGGGCGCGCTTGCGCCGCCGCCAAGGTTCATCGTCGCTGTGCCTGCTTCAAAGAGGTATTGAGTCGAATAGATTTCCTGATTTTCGTCATAGACACAGACAAGGACCCAATCGCTGAAGTCTGCGATGTTGACATCAAAGGTCGTTTGTCCCACGAAGAGCTCCGAGGCGTGCGAAATCGTCGGGCTGGTTGGATTGGCGGTCCACAGGTCAATCGAGGGGTCGCCAAGGATGTTATACATCTCGAAATACCGGCGCGTCGTGCTGGTGTTTCCGAAGTAGGCATAATAGCGGACTTTGCCGTAATTCATCATGCCGGCCATCCAGGTCTGATTCTCTTGGCCGGAATAGGTATTGGCGCAGAATCCCTCCATCACGCGCTTTTCGAGAATATCATCTTCCGT
>JAZDIW010000353.1:0-5003 GCA_043804575.1 bacterium | reverse complement strand
GGACGGTCGAATATGAACGGGATGCTTCCTCCGGAAACCGCTGGTATGATAACGGAACCGGCATTGCCTCGGCTGAGGGGCCCGGGCACTTCGGAGAATATGATTATCAGCACATGAATTTGATCCGCAATGACCTCTTGGCATTCACCTACACTCTGGTGGATCAGATTTATGATCCGGGTGCCACGGCGTCACAGGTGACCACGGCCCTGAACGGCGGGCGCAGCATCGTGAACTACTGCGGGCACGGCTCGCAGACGGCATGGGGAACGACGGGTTTTTCCAATACGCATGTCAACGCTTTGGTGAACGACAATATGCTGCCGTTCATTATCAGCGTGGCCTGTCAGAACGGGAATTTTGCCAGTGGAACCTGTTTTGCGGAAGCGTGGCTGCGGGCGATGCACGGGACTGAGCCTTCGGGTGCCCTTGCGACCTACATGTCTTCGATTGACCAATCCTGGAATCCTCCGATGGATGCGCAGGATGAGGCGGTGGATTTGCTCCGTGTCCAATCCAAGACGACTTTTGGAGGGATTTGTTTCAACGGCTCGTGCAAAATGATCGACATCAACGGCTCGGGGGGTGTCTCCATGTTCAATACTTGGCATATCTTCGGAGACCCGTCGGTTCAACTGCGAACAGGTCCTGCGTTGGCCATGTCGGTCAGCCATGCCGCTGGAATCGCTTTGGACGCAACGACATTTGATGTGACTGTAAGCGAAGTTGTGGGAGCCCTTTGTGCCTTATCTAATCATGGGACTCTCTTCGGGGCGGCCTATACGGACGCCACGGGTTCCGCCGTCGTTCCGATTGAAGGTACATTGCCCGAAGGTGAGACGGTCAAACTGACGGTGACCGCCTTCAACAAGATAACCTATCTGGCCGATGTTTTCGTGATGCCTCTCACGCCGGCACCCGTGGAGGATTTGCGTGTTCAAGTTGACGGCGACGAACTTCTTCTCTCGTGGACATCCACCGGAGCGGCGGAATATCGTCTCTATTCGGATTCGGATCCCTACGGGTCTTTTTCGACCTATCGAGGGGCGACGAGTGACACCAGTATCCGAGTCCCCATCATTGATGAACAACTGTTCTTCATGGTAGTATCTTCGACCGGGAATTAGGGTTTGTTTCTTGGGAACGTGCGCGGCTGCATATGAACTGGAGTCTGCACGGGCCATTGTCTTATCATTTCATAGATGGCTGGTGAATCAAGGTTTTGAAGAAGAAGGAGATTCATCGTGAAAAAGGGTATTGCAGTTTTACTCTCTCTGTTTTTGCTGTCAGCCTTCGCGATGGGCGCGGAGCATGTGATTTTGGCACAGGCGTCGCAGGATGTGGCCGTGACGGTATTGGAGTCGAATGACCAGCATACGATTCTTCGCTTGGATATTGGCGGATTTGAGAGGGAGGCGGTAGAGATTGAGGGTCAGGAGTATTATGCGATAGAATGCGGCAAAGAGGGGGTACTTCTGAATGCCGGTGAGCCGGCTTTGCCGCGGATTTGCCGCAGTATTATTATTCCTGACGATGCGGAGATGGAAGTTCGGGTGGTCTCGAGTGAGTATCGGGATTTTCTTGAGACACGGGTGATTCCGTCGAAGGGGGATTTGTTGCGGACGGTGAATCCTTTGGAGGTTCCGTATAGCTTTGGGCCGGTCTATTCGGAGGGTGTGTGGTATCCGTCGGAGCTGGCGCAGCTTCGGGAGCCCTATATTTTGCGGGACTTTCGGGGGCTTGTGGTGGAGGTGAATGCGTTTCAGTATCACACGGGCTTGGAACTGCTGCGTGTTTTCACCTCGGTGACGGTGGAGGTTAGCGCTGTCGGTCCGGGACAGGTGAATGTGCTGCAACGGATGGAACCTTTGACGCATGTGCAATCGGATTTTGGTCTTTTGTACGGGCGTCATTTTGTGAATTACGGGATGTCGGAGACGCGGTATACGCCGATAGACGAAGTGGGGGAGATGCTGATTATTACTTATGATTCGTTTCATTCGGCGATGCAGCCGTTTGTGGACTGGAAGATTCAGAAGGGGATCAAAACGACGATCGTGGATGTCTCGACGATTGGGAACAACAGCACGTCGATACGCAATTACATTCAGAGTTTTTATACGAATAGTGGTGGGAATTTGGCGTGGGTGCTATTGGTGGGGGACGCGGCACAGGTGGCGACGCCGTCGGCCTCGGGGGGATCATCCGACCCCACCTATTCTAAGGTTTCGGGAGGAGACGACTACCCTGACCTATTCGTCGGACGCTTCTCCGCTGAGAGCGTCACGCATGTGCAGACGCAGGTTGAGCGTACTGTCGAATATGAACGGGATGCTCAAGCGGGCGCCGCCTGGTATCATCAGGGAACGGGGGTTGCCTCTGCCGAAGGGCCGGGACACGGCGGCGAATACGATTACCAGCATATGAATTTGATCCGCGCGGATCTCTTGGCCTTCACCTATACCTTGGTGGATCAAATCTATGACCCGGGTGCCACGGCGGCACAGGTGAGCACGGCTCTGAATAACGGCCGCAGCATCGTCAATTACTGCGGGCATGGAGATGTGACCTACTGGGGAACCACGGGATTCTCCAACACGAATGTCAACGCTTTGCTGAACGACAACATGCTGCCGTTCATTATCAGCGTGGCCTGTCAGAACGGGAATTTTTCCGGGTCAACCTGTTTTGGGGAAGCTTGGCTCCGGGCGATGCGCAGTGGCCAGCCGATTGGCGCCCTCGCAACCTATATGTCTTCGATTGACCAGTCTTGGAATCCTCCGATGGATGCGCAGGATGAGGCGGTGGACTTGCTCCGTGTCCAATCCAAGACGACTTTTGGAGGGATTTGTTTCAACGGCTCGTGCAAAATGATTGACATCAACGGCGCGGGCGGTGTCTCCATGTTCAATACTTGGCATATCTTTGGAGATCCATCCGTTCAGTTGCGCACCGATACACCTGTGGCAATGTCCGTCAGCCATGCGAATGAAATCGAATACATGCAGCCGACCTTCAATGTCACCGTGTTGGGTGTGGAAGGAGCGCTTTGTGCCTTGTCCCATCAGAACACGATTTTTGGCACCGACTATACGGATGCAACGGGTTCGGCTGTTATCCCCATCGAAGGCGACTTACCCGTAGGTGAATATATCAAGTTAACCGTTACGGCATTCAATAAACTCACTTACGCGGCTGACATCTTGGTGATAAGCGAAGGCCCTGACATTTACCCACCGAATATTTCTTTTGTGCCCTTGGGAGATACGATGGATGAGGTTGGCCCGTATGTCCTGAGTGCGACGATTACAGACTATTCGGGAGTTCAAAGCGCGACCTTCCACCATGGATTCAATGGCGTCAATTTCGGCTCTCAGCCGATGGTTCATGCGGGAGGCAATTCTTGGACGGCTTCGTTCGGCGGGTATCCTGCAGGGACTACGATTTACTACTTTGTGGAAGCCATGGACTCCTCGGAGAATCACAACACGCGCTACAGTGACACGCTCAGCTTCTCGGTTCTTGGAGTTATCTTCTCGGACGACATGGAATCGGGAGAGGGCGACTGGACGCATGGTCCCGTTGAAACCGGTTGGGCGGATCAGTGGCATATCTCGACGGAAATGAACCACAGCCCCGGTTATGCTTGGAAATTTGGCGATGCGGGCACGGGCACCTACGCCAATCACGCCTACGGAGGTTTGATGAGCCCGCCGATTGGTCTGGGCTCCGAAGCGACTCTGACTTTCTGGCATTGGATTCAGGGTGAGGTTTCATCTTATTATCCCGATTCGGCGTATGATGCGGGTGTGGTGGATATTTCCGTGGACGGCGGAGCATGGCAGCAGTTAACGACGCTGAATCCCAATTATTCCAAGTGGACGCGTTGCACGGCGGGCGGCGGCAATCCCTATACGGGGCCGTTCACCTGCCGGACGCCCTGCTATTCCGGCGATATCGGCTGGACGCAAGTCTCCGTGAATCTCGACGCCTACGCGGGAAGCACCGTGCAGTTCCGGTTCCGCTTTGGCAGCGATAATAGCGGCGCAAGGGAAGGCTGGTATATGGACGATTTCATGGTGATTGGAATGCCACTCGCTCTTCCACCTGTTACGGATTTGTGTGCCGCAGTTGCAGGAACGGATCTTGTCTTGTCCTGGACTTCGACGGGCGCGCCTCACTACAAGATTTACAGCGACACGGATCCCTTCGGAGCTTTCACGACTCTCGAGGGAACGGCGGCGAGCAACAGCTTCTCGCTCCCCGTCAGTGATGATGTACGCTTCTTCCTCGTGAAATCTTCGAACTAAAACGAAGGCGGAAGTTAGAAGCGATTCTTCCTGACGCCGCTTGAACTTCACAAGTGTGAAAAAGAGGTTTCGAGACAATCGAAACCTCTTTTCTCTTGGTGAAAATGCTCTCGCACTAAGGTACTTTTTTTCCGAAGATTCTCAGCCATAGAACAAGAAGCAAAACACCGGCGCCCAGACAAATCCAGGGCGGAATTCCCCAGCCGCCGGGCAAGTATCCAACGAGGACCGCAATCAGAGCCGCCGCTATCGCATAGGGGATTTGGGTGCTGACATGGTCAATGTGGTCTGAACCGGTGGCCATCGAAGAGAGAATCGTCGTATCGGAAATCGGGGAGCAATGGTCGCCGAAAACAGCTCCCGTCAAGACAGCGCCCACCGTGCCGAGGTGAATGATATTGGGAGAAAATACGCCCGCATAGGTCGTGCTTGGGGCCAAGGCTTGCGCCGCGGGAACTGCAATGGGAAAGAGAATGGCCATCGTTCCCCAGGAGGTGCCCGTGGCGAACGAGATGAACGCGGCGACGGCAAAGACGACGGCGGGCAGAAGATGAGGCGATAGAATCGGCTGCGTCCAATCAATCACCGTCTGGGCTGTGTGCATGTCTTTGCAGATTTGGCCGAGTGCCCACGCCAAGAGCAGAATCACGATGGCGATGTTCATGGATTGCACGCCCGCAAGAAACGCATCCA
>JAZDIW010000352.1:0-3457 GCA_043804575.1 bacterium | reverse complement strand
GTGTTCATCCCCTTCTACAGCTCGTGGCTCAACCGTATCGAATGCCACTTCACGGCGATTCGAAAGTTCGCCCTCAGCGGGCGTTACTTCAACAATCACAATGAACAGAACGCGGCCATTCGGGCCTATCTAACCTACCGCCGAAAATCGAGACAACCTTTCGAGAAACGGCACTAGCCCCCACCGTCCCCGGTGGGAGGCATGCTTGCGAAAAGGTTTGATGGCTGAGTCATCTTCCGTATTCGGCAGAGCGCAAATCCTTTCTCGGGAACGATGGGAGACAGACAGAATTCGTAGCGCCCAGCTTGCTGGGCCAGAATGCCGCAGGAGTTTCCCGACACCGCTATTCGGCAACACGCAAACCTTAATGAAAGCCGCACTACCCCCGGCGGGCGACATGCGGGACTCAAGAAGAATTCCTATATCGAGAGGGTTTGGACCTGCTCCATCCATCTCGGAATAGTCGCTTCATAAATCTGCTCCATCTCCTCTACGGACAGAATGACCCAATGATTAATAACGAGGGAGTCTGTTCCCACCCGACCGAGCATCTGAACAGGGACATCGTGCATGGCGCATACCGCCCGGAAATTCGCCCAGTTTCCTCCCTCAACAGATGCGACCACGCAAGGCGTGCTTTCGGCGAAAAGCACCTCCAACGGTCGCCCCACCCAAGGAAAGGTAAGCACCGCACCGAGATGATTTGCCATGCAGGCCTCCGCCAAACAAACCGCAAGTCCCCCTTCGGAAATATCATGCGCCGAGCGGATGAGGCGATGGTCTGCAAGGCAAATGAGCAATTCCAAAAGAGCCTTGTGCTGAAGGAAATCCACCTCCGGGACAGCCCCGGTTACCAGATTGTGAATCACATGCAAATATTCGCTGCCTCCCAAATCCGGACCCAAGATGCCGAGTAGCGCAATGAAATCGCCCTCCTCTTGAAAGCCGGAAGGAACAGCCTGCGAGACATCCTCCAAAAGACCAACCATGCCAATCACGGGTGTTGGAGGGACAGCTTTGCCCTTGGATTCATTGTAGAAGGAGACATTCCCACCCGTGACAGGGAGATCCAGAGTCCGGCAGGCTTCACCCATTCCGGCGACAACCTCATGGAAGAAATAGAAGACCTCTTCGTCCAAGGGATTGCCGAAATTGAGGCAATTCGTGATTCCAAGAGGCCGTGCGCCGGTGCAGGCGATGTTCCGCGCGGCTTCGCAAACAGCAAGCGCCGCACCTCGGCGTGGATTCAAAAAAGCCAACCGTGCGTTGCCATCCACTTTCAGCGCCAGCGCCTTCTTCGCTTGCGGCACGCGAACCACGGCCGCATCCGAGAAGCCCGGGCCGATGGCTGTGCCCGCACCAATTGTGTGATCATATTGCTCAAAGACCCATCGCTTGGAGGCAATGTTCGGCGAAGCAAGCAGTCTCTTCAAAGCCTCCGCGTAATCCGCCGGTTCGGGCAGATGAGCAAAATCAAATTGCTCGTGGACTTCAAGCTCGAGCGGTTTGCGATAGGGCCGCACATATTGCGGGGCCCCTCCGCCCAAGACCAAGCTTGCCGCCGGCACATCCGCCGCCACCCGTCCATTCTCCTTGACGACGAAGCGATCGCCTTCGGTCACAACGCCGATGGGCTCGGCATGCAGGTCCCACTTCTCGAAAATTCTTCGCGCAATCTCCTCTTTGCCCTTCTCGAGAATCACGAGCATCCGTTCCTGTGATTCGGACAGGCAGATTTCATAGGGAATCATTCCAGATTCACGCAAGGGAACTCGCGCGACATCGATTTCGATTCCCGAGCCTGCTCGCGCCGCCGTCTCGCTGCAAGAACAAGTAATCCCGGCCGCGCCCATATCCTGAATCCCGACCAGAGCGCCTGTTTCAACAAGTTCCAAAGTCGCCTCGAGGAGCAATTTTTCTTTGAACGGATCCCCAATCTGTACGGAAGGTCTGCGCTCGACGGATTGCTCCGACAGCTCTTCCGAGGCGAAGGTCGCGCCGTGAATTCCGTCGCGTCCCGTGGAGGACCCCACGATAAAAACAGGATTGCCTGCGCCCTTCGCAACGGCGCGTGCAATCTTGTCCACCGCAACAATACCCACCGCCATCGCGTTCACCAATGGATTGCCCGCATAGCCTTCATCGAAGTAAACCTCTCCGGCAACCGTCGGCACGCCGAAGCAATTGCCATAGTCACCGATGCCGCGCACGACGCCTCGTAAGAGGCTGCGCTGGTGAGGCTCGGAAAGCAGCCCGAATCGCAGCGAATTTAATGCGGCAATGGGCCTCGCTCCCATCGTGAAAATATCCCGCAGAATCCCGCCGACTCCCGTCGCCGCTCCCTGGTAAGGTTCAATGGCGGACGGATGATTATGACTCTCGATCTTGAAGCAGACGGCAAGGCCATCGCCAATATCTATAAGTCCCGCATTCTCTTCGCCAGCCTCGACAAGGAGACGCCCCCCGCGCCGCGGCAGGGTCTTCAATTCCAGTATGGAGCTTTTGTAGGAGCAATGCTCCGACCACATCACAGAATAGAGCCCGAGTTCCGTGAAAGTCGGAGCCCGGCCCAGCAGGTCGCAGATACACAGATATTCTTCTTCCGTCAGTCCGTGTTCGAGAGCGAGCTCTAAAGTGACAGGTTTCTCTTCCAACACCTTTCCCCTTATGATAGATAGTCCGAATTCTTTAGGCCGTCAGAACAACCGCCCATTCAGCAATCCAAATCGAAACGAATCCCAGCACACCCAACAGCCAAATTCGTGACGCAAGAGCTGTTGGCTGCCGCCACTCATGCTTGGGCAAGGCCAATAGCGCTCCGGCCTGCAAGATGAAGAGCGGCATGAGCGGCTCGTGATAGCGCGGTACCGCAACAAAGACGAGCGATAGAAGAAAAAATGTCCCTGCACTCGCCCACCACGCCCAGTGCCCGTCCCACGATTTCAGGAAAAAAAATCCCGTCCAAGCAAGTAGGACGATGAACATATAGAGGAACGTGACAAGCAAGCGCACCCAAATCGAGCGGGCGGCAATTTGACGCCGCAGAGACATTCCGGAGTCCTCGGCGCGAGGCGAATAGACGAGCAAAGCCGGAACATCCGACATGAAAAAGAGAGCCGTTTTACGCACGAGCAGTTGCGCTTCTCGCCATGGATTGGCCAGCAAATCCCGAAATCCCGCACGGAGAGCCGTCTTGTTCACCGCCATTTCCCCGGGTGCGGCGAGGCTGTCCCAAGGAAGCGGGCCATCCGGAAATCCATAGCCGCCTTTCGACTCGGCGTTATGTCCCATGTAGAAATTGATGCCCGCGCCCGTGTATATCGTGAAAGTGCCGTGCTTCTGCTGATTCCAGAAGGCGTAGGGCAGAAGCAAGAGTGCCGCAAGACCAAGAGGTACCAGTGCACGCCACTTTTCACAGTGCCATCGTCCTGCGGCCAATGCGAGCACGGCGGCAACG
>JAZDIW010000351.1:0-5002 GCA_043804575.1 bacterium | reverse complement strand
CATCTGGTGGGGTGGGGAGACTCTGTCTCTTAATCCGGATACTATAATCTATGGCCCGGACACCCTCTCGTTCGGGCCTCTTGAAAACGCCGGGGACTTGACGGGAGATGGAATACCGGAGTTGGCGGTTGGCTGCTGGCGTTACTTGCTGGTCTATCGCGGTGGGCGAGGGCAAATCGGATTACTGCAGGTCTTGCGCGCAGACTTCACCAATATTGCGATTCCGGGGGACATCAGCGCGAACGGAATTCCTGATTTAATATTGGGGGACTCGAATTGGAATCATTCGCGGGGGCGGCTCTTGGTCTATTTGGGGACGCCGATAGGGTTCGTGGGACCCGTGGACAGTCTGGAAGCAACGCAAGCCTCAGGTCTGTTGGGTGCCGATTTGACGGCGGGGGCGAACATGGATGACGACGGTTGGCGGGATTTTTCCTGCACTTTCAGCTATTTTGACACGACGGTAGCTTTGTTTCGTCCTCTTCCGGGGGACTATTTTGCGGATTATGAATTGTTTTATGGATGGGGAGAGTCTCTGATTCCGCGGGCCTATCAATCAGGACGGCCCGCGCTCGTTCTTAACTGCGCGGGAGGGTATGAGGTTCCGCCACAGTACTGCGTCCATCTGGGGGGGGCGGGGTTGGATACGATCCCGGATGCAGTGCTGGTATTAGAAGATGTCTTTGGGGGGGCGACATCGTATGTGGGCGATGTCAACGATGACGGGTGGGGGGATTGGGTAGTGGGGAGTGACCGTGCTTTTGGAGGCCTGGGGGCTTTCGTACTATTTCTGGGCGGCCCGTGGATCAGCAATTATTCGTATTGGATGCGCGGGGCCAGTGGGAACCCCTATTGGGCCATGGGGAAGGCCATGACGGGAGTTGGGGATGTCAATGGGGATGGAGTAGATGATTTTGCGATGCTCTGCGCAAGGGACACGAACGGCTATGAGGGGAGTCAGCTTGTAGTCTTTGCCGGGAGTGAGTCGCTGCGATTGGGCGTTGATGAAGAAATGGCGTTGCCGGCGAAGTCGTCAGTGGTGATTCAAGCCTTTCCGAATCCGGCGCGTGCAGAGATGCGGATTGAGATTGTGGGATTGCGTCAGGGACAGGCAAGGGCAGAAATATGGAATGTCTTGGGACAGCGCGTCTGGACTGGCGAGATGCAGGTGTCATCAGGTCGCGTGGATTTTGTCTGGCCGATGGAAGATGCACGGGGCCAGAAAGTGGCGGCGGGAGTCTATTTTTGTCATGTGAATTCGAGTGCCATCCATCAAACGGCAAAGCTCTTGTTGATTCGGTAAACAGAGATCGCAGGCCGGGCGGATGGCACATCCACCACGGCTAGGGGTTTGGGTCGGCAGCGAGCAGCCGACACCGCGAAAAGATTCCGGGCAGGTTGAGAACCTGCCTCGGCGAGAAAGGAAAAAGCCGGACGAATCGGGAGGTTCGCCGCGGCAAATAGTATGGGCGGGCCGGTGGCCCGCCTTGTTTTTTGCACGAAGGACTGTGAATCCACGGGCAAGGACATTCTATCGCAGCCTCGCATTCAGCCCATAGCTGTCGGTTGACAAAGAGGGAGAAAAAAACTATGTTATGGCAGCGGGGGAAGGGGTTTGAAGTCCAACGAATTGAGCGTCGCCAACTATGGTTGAACCTCCCGAAAAACAATTGAATCTCCTGCCGACGGGAAACGGCAACGGGCCGCGCGTCTTGCCGGTCAATGTCGAAGATGAGATGAAAAGCTCTTATCTCGATTATGCTATGTCGGTTATCGTCTCGCGGGCGCTGCCGGATGTGCGCGATGGCCTGAAGCCCGTGCATCGCCGCATTCTCTACGGCATGCAGGAGCTCGGCCTCGGCGCCGGACGCGCCTTCAAAAAAAGCGCGCGCATCGTCGGCGATGTGATGGGAAAATACCATCCGCACGGCGATATGGCGATTTACGATGCGCTGGTGCGTCTGGTGCAGGATTTTTCGATGCGCTATCCGCTGGTCGAAGGGCAGGGCAATTTCGGCTCGATTGACGGCGATAGCGCGGCGGCGATGCGATATACGGAAGCGCGCTTGTCGAATCTGGCCGAAGAAATGCTGGCGGACTTCGACAAGGAGACGGTGAATTTCGTTCCCAACTACGACGAAACGCTGCGAGTCCCCGCGGTTTTGCCGTCGAGACTGCCCAATCTCCTTGTCAACGGTGCCGACGGAATTGCCGTGGGCATGGCGACTCGCGTCCCCCCGCACAACCTGCGCGAAGTTATTCAGGCTTTGTGCGCCATGATTGACAATCCGGCGGTCACCATCGAAGAGCTGATGGGCTATGTCGTCGCACCCGATTTTCCCACCGGCGGAATCATCTTCGGACGAGCGGGCGTGCACGAAGCGTACACGACGGGCCGGGGTCGCATTGTGGTGCGGGCGAAGGCCAATATCGAGGAATCGCACAAACCCGGTGTCCGCGACCGAATCGTCGTTACGGAAATTCCCTATCAAGTCAACAAGTCACGGCTGATTGAGAAAATCGTCGAGCTCATCGAACAAAAGAGTGTGGAGGGTATCGCCGACATTCGGGATGAATCCGACCGAGACGGCATGCGCTTGGTCATCGAACTGAAGAGAGAAGCGGTTCCGGATGTCGTTCTTTCGCAGCTTTTTAAACACAGTCCACTCCAAGAGACTTTCGGAATTATTCTGCTGGCGCTTGTGGGAGGCGTGCCGAAGGTTTTGACGCTTCGCGATCTGTTGGAGCATTTTCTCGAGCATCGCCATGAAGTCGTGCTGCGGCGCACGCACTTTGAGTTGCGAGAAGCCCGCGAGCGCATGCACATCTTGGAAGGCCTGCAAACGGCGCTGGATCACATTGACGAGGTGATTGAGCTGATTCGCAATTCGACTTCGCCGGAGGTTGCCCAGCGTGAGCTCATGGCGGCCTTTGGGCTCTCGGAGATTCAAGCGCGGGCGATTTTGGACATGCGCTTGCAGAGATTGACCGGTCTCGAGCGTCGCAAGCTGCATGACGAGATGGTCGAATTGAGCGCGAAGATTCAGGAACTTGAGCGCCTGATGAATTCCCGAGATGAACGCATGAAGCTCGTCAAAGATGAACTGGTGGAACTATCTGAAAAATACGGAGACGAGCGGCGAACGCAGATCCTGGAGGAGACTGCGGAAGTGAACATCGAGGATTTAATCGCGCCGGAGGAAATGGTGGTGACCATCTCGCACTCGGGCTACATCAAGCGCTTCCCGGTTTCAGGATTCCGTCGGCAGGCACGGGGCGGTCGGGGTTCGCAGGGAGCGCGGCCAAAGGAAGAGGATTTCATCCAGCATCTCTTCGTGGCTTCCACCCATGACCATATTCTTTTCTTCACGGATCGTGGAAAATGTTATTGGCTGCGAGTCTATGAGATCCCGCAAATGGGTCGCGGTTCTCGAGGGAAGGCACTGGTCAACCTGATTGAACCCCTGACCGAAGAACGCGTGCGCGCCTTTGTGACGGTGTCCGATTTTGCCGAAGGGCGCTTTGTGATGATGGTGACGCGAAAGGGGACGGTGAAGAAGACGAGTCTGACCGAATTCTCCAATCCGCGAAAGACGGGGATTATCGCCATCAAGATTGATCCGGACGACGAACTGATTGAGGCCATCCTGACCAATGGCGAGAATGAATTGGTCATCGGAACATCGAAAGGAAAAGCCGTCCGTTTCCATGAAGCGGATGTGCGGCCCATGGGGCGTGCGGCGCAGGGAGTGCGGGGCGTCGGCTTGCCCGAGGGAAGCCGAGTGGTTGGCATGATTGTGGCTCGGGAGGGTGGTAGCGTTTTGGTTGTAACAGATCGAGGCTTGGGCAAACGCTCTCCGATAGAAGAATATCGCTTGACAAAGCGCGGCGCACAGGGTGTGTTGACTTTGAAGACGACGCCAAAAAGAGGCGCGATGGTCGCGATTATGGATGTCAGCGATGAAGATGACCTCATCATTATCACGGAGGCTGGTGTGATGATCCGACAAGGCGTGCGCGAAATCCGGGAGATGGGGCGAGTCACCCAAGGAGTGCGCCTGATTCGACTGGATGAAGGGGACCGCATTGCGGACATCGCGCGAGTGATTCCGGCCGATGAAGACGATGCGGAGAATTCGCGATAGAGCCTTCGGGGCATTCCTGCTCTTTTCGTTCCCTTGGGAGAGGTCTTGAATCCATCAGAAAGAGAAATCGCGCGGCGATGGCGACTGCGCATTTGGCTGCCCGTTGCAAGTGTCGTTCTCGACATTCTGGCCGTTTTTTTGGCGGCGATTTTTGCCTACCTTCTTCGCTTCTCCGAGCCTCTCCTCTCTGTGCGCACTCCGAGCGTCGTTCCTGAACTGAGCGAGTATCTTCTCTATGGAATAGCTCTGGGACTGATTTATGTCTTGATTGTGCGGTCCTACAAGAGCCACTCGACAGGAGGTCGGCCCTCTCTCGAACAGGAAATCGGCCGCATCCTTGTGGGTACGGGACTCTCCATGGGAGTGGTTCTGGCCGCGATTTTTTTCTATCGCGAATTTGATTATTCGCGAGCCGTCTTTCTGGGAACCCTCATCCTGATGGTTCCGTTGCTTATCTTGGGTCGAGCCCTTTTCTACCGTATACAAAAAATGCTTTTCAATCAGGGTGCCGGGTTGCAGCGTGTGGTGCTCTGGGGTTGGGGGTCCACCGCAGCCAATCTCTGGCAAGAACTTGCGCATGCGCGCTCACAGGGCTTTGAATTGGCCGGTGCAATCGGGGATCCGCCGGTCGCAGATTCAGAGAGTTTGGGTCCATTGTCTGACCTTCGCGATTTAGTTGCCGAGCATCATATTGACCTCGTTGTATTTGCTCCGCCTCCCGGAGAGGAAGATCGCATGGCGGAAGGACTGAAGGCAGCCGAAGGATTGCCGGTGGAGCTGCTCTATGTTCCCGGAGCGATTCAGATTGCGCCGTCGCAGGTGCAGCTTTCGGAAATTGGGGGCAAGCCGCTCTTGCG
>JAZDIW010000350.1:0-2032 GCA_043804575.1 bacterium | reverse complement strand
ATTTGGTGTGCGTTTTACGCTATTGATGTATTAAGAGTTAAGCATATTATTGTTTGTGGTCATTATGGGTGTGGCGGAATTGAGGCGCCGGACCTGGGGACACCCCTTCTTAACTGAAGGAGCGTTGATTGCCTCGCTGCGGCCACGTCGGCGAGTAGGTGTCACCATGCTGGTCAAGGGGTCGCGTTGCATGAGGATGGAGAAGGTGGTGGCGGCCCTGTTGGAGCAGACGTCCGCGATCAATAGGCAGAGGCAAGTATGAACATGATACCAGCACATCGAGAGGACCGTGCGTAATGACCTCAATCGACCCTGTCGTACTCTTCTTTTTCCTCGGCTTGGCAGCCGACTTGCTGCGTTCGGATTTGCGCCTTCCGCCAGCTATCTACGAATTCTTGAGCGTGCTCCTTCTCCTTTCCATTGGCCTCAAGGGTGGGGTGGAACTGGCCACGCAGTCGTTTGCAGCATTGCTGCCGAAAATGGTCGTCGTGATCCGTCTGGGCATCCTCCTGAAACTGATCGCCGATCCCGTGCTGCGCTATGCAGGACGGTTCAAGCGTGTGGACGCGGCGTCCATCGCCGCCCACTATGGATCGGTTAGCGTCGGTACATTCGCCGTCGCGATGGCGCACCTGACTTCTCATCAAGTCCCGTACGAACATTATATGACTTTAATTCTTGTTCTGCTGGAAATACCAGCGATTGCGGTCGGAGTCGCGTTGGCGCGGGGGATTACCCGGGAAACGCGATGGGGATTTCTGGCTCACGAAGTGCTTTTTGGAAAGAGCATCGTGCTCCTCTTGGGCGGCTTGCTCATCGGTTGGGCAGCGGGACCGGAGGGCGTCGAGTCGCTCAACGGCCTATTCTTCGACCTCTTCAAGGGAGTGCTGGCTTTGTTCCTGTTGGAGATGGGATTGATCTGCGCTACGCAGGTGGGCAGTCTGCGCCGCCATGGGCTGTTCCTGGTCGGATTCGGCGTCGGAATGCCTTTGTTCGGCGCCGCAATCGGGAGCGTGGTCGGATGGCTGATGGACTTGTCACCCGGGGGCACTGCGCTACTGGCGACTTTATCGGGGAGCGCCTCCTACATTGCCGTCCCGGCAGCAATGCGGCTTATGGTACCGGAATCGAACCCTGCATTGTCGCTTGGGGCGTCCCTGGGCGTGACCTTTCCTTTCAATGTCACGCTGGGAATTCCACTCTACCTACAAATGGCGCGCCTGATTCATGGAATGGAGGTGTAGCATGCAGCCATTTTCGCGAAAACTTGTGACGATTATCACTGAGGCAGTGATTGAGAAGGATCTCATCGCCGCGCTCAAGCAGCTGGGCGTGTCCGGGTACACCATCACCGACGCGCGCGGGAAGGGGCATCGCGGCGTGAGGAACGCGGGTTGGGAGCATGGCGCGAACATCCGCGTCGAGGTGGTCTGTAAGGAGAGCGTTGCTCAAGCCATTGCGGCCCACCTCAAAGAACACTACTACAACGATTTCGCTATGATCCTGTTCGTGAGCAACGTAGATGTGTTGCGTCCAGAAAGGTTTTAGCGACGAGGTGCGAGAGCCATGAAACCATGGGTCAGCATCATCATGGGTTCAAGATCCGACTGGGGAACGATGCGCCATGCGGCGCAGACACTCGAAGTGCTCGGGGTGGCCCACAAAGTAGAGGTGGTTTCTGCCCGCCGCACGCCGGAAAAGTTGTTCCAATATGCTGAATCGGCCGAGGCGCGAGGGCAATGCCGTCAGAAAAAATCAAGAGATATAGAAAGATTCGTCTTGGGAATAGAAACTGTTGGGACTCCGACTCGTTGGATAGGCTTTTTGAGAAGAACATAAGAAAGGAGGCTTCATGAAAGCGACTGTTGTCTCGATGACAGATTTCAAATCACTTACCTTGAAGGGAAGGGGAAAGGTGAGGGACATCTATGATTTCGGAGATCGGTTGCTTATTGTTGCAACAGACAGGATATCAGCCTTCGATGTAGTCATGCCTAATCCTATACCGGATAAGGGAAGAGTTCTCACCCAA
>JAZDIW010000349.1:0-3118 GCA_043804575.1 bacterium | reverse complement strand
GCATCCCATCATCCTGGAGGCGATGGACTTTCCCATACCGGTGATTTCCGTTGCCGTGGAACCGAAGACGGTGGCAGACCAGGCTCGTTTGGCCGATGCGCTGGCCAAGCTCGCCGAAGAGGATCCGACTTTCCGAGTCCGCTGTGATGAAGAGACCGGCCAGACCATCCTCTCCGGTATGGGGGAATTGCATTTGGAAATCCTGGTTGACCGAGTGCTGCGCGAGTATCGTGTGGAAGCTCGAGTGGGCAAGCCCCAGGTCGCCTACAAGGAATGTATTCGCCGGAAGGTGACTCAGGAAACGCGTTTCGTACGCCAGACGGGAGGCCGGGGCCTGTATGCTCATATCGAACTCGAGATCGAGCCGAATGAACCCGGAAAAGGATTTGCTTTCAAGAGCAAAGTCGCCAGCGGTGCCGTCCCGCGAGACTACATCCCCGCCGTGGAGCAGGGAATCCGCGAAGCGATGAAGAGCGGTATTCTGGCCGGCTATCCGTTGGAAGATATCCGGGCCACTCTCCTAGATGGTTCCTATCATGAAGTGGATTCCTCGGAGGTGGCCTTCAAGATGGCGGCTTCGATGGCTTTTCGCGAAGCGGCCGCAAAGGCAGATCCGGCTCTGATGGAACCCATCATGCAGATTTCCATCATTGTTCCGGATACCTATTTGGGGAGTGTCGTCGGAGATATCAATTCGCGCCGCGGTCGGGTTCAGGGGATCCATCCTCGACCGGATGCGCAAGTGGTGACCGTTCTCGTTCCCTTGGCGGAGATGTTCGGATATGCGACGGCGTTGCGCAGTCTGACGCAAGGACGCGCCATCTTTTCCATGCAGTTTGACCACTTCCAAGAGATTCCGGAAGCGGTCGCCAGCAAGTTATTTCATAGTATGTAGAGCCCCTCGCGGCCCGTTGGCCGCGGTGGAAAATCGGGTTGAACTATAGCCTCGAAGGGTTGGTATGGCTGCCCAGTCCTCTATCCGGATCAAGTTAAAATCTTATGATCACAACTTGATCGACAAATCAACGGCCAAGATTGTGCAGACGGCCAAGACCACCGGAGCTCTCGTTTCCGGGCCGATTCCTCTGCCGACACGCCGCACGGTCGTGACGGTGAATCGAAGCGTCCACGCGGACAAGAAATCGAGAGAGCAATTCGAGACCCGGATTCACAAGAGGCTGATTGATATTCATAATTCCACGAGTAAGACGATTGACGCGCTGATGAAAATCGAGCTCCCCGCGGGGGTGGACATTGAGATCAAAACATGATAGGTATGCTGGGTAAAAAAGTCGGGATGACCCGCATGTTCAGTGCGAAAGGTCATCATCATCCGGTCACGGTCGTGGAGCTGGGTCCGTGCCAGGTGACGGGATTGCGCCTCCCCGAGAGGGACAAGTACTCGGCCGTTCAGCTGGGTTTTGGACGGCGACGCCCGAAGCTCGTGAGCAAGCCCATGACGGAACACTACAAGAAATTGGATGTTGATTTTCCGCGTTGGGTCCGGGAAATCCGGGATATGGATCCCTCTCAGGTGACGGTCGGCCAGATCCTTCGGTGCGACATGTTCAAGCAAGGGGATCGTGTGAGAGTCACGGCGACTTCCAAAGGACGCGGTTTTCAGGGAGTCATCAAGCGGCACGGATTCGCCGGCCCGAATGCCAGTCATGGCACGCATGAATTTTTCCGTCATGGAGGAGCGATCGGCGCTCACACGGACCCCGGGCGCGTCTGGAAAAACATGAAAATGCCCGGACGCATGGGAGGGGATCGGGTGACCGTCAGGAATCTGCAAATTCTGCGCGTGGATCCCGCCGCAAATTTGGTGATGGTCAAAGGCTCGATTCCGGGGCCCAACGGAGGATTCGTAGTCGTGAGAAAAGGGTAGAAGGATGAAGCTGCCAATCTTTGCACGGGACGGATCGACTCTGGCCGAAGAAATCGAGATCCCCGAGGAATTGATTCAAGCGGAGCCCAATGATCATGCCATCTGGCTGGCCGTGTGCAGTGAAATGGCTCACCGTCGGCAAGGGAGCTCCGCGACGAAATCGCGCAGTCAAGTTCGAGGCGGGGGCCGCAAGCCCTGGCGGCAGAAAGGGCGAGGGCAGGCTCGCGCGGGAACCATCCGCAGCCCGATTTGGGTGGGTGGAGGACGGACCTTTGGCCCCGTTCCGCATTCCTACGATATAGCGATTCCCAAGAAAGTGAAGGTTTTGGCTCGGCGTTCCGCCATGACCTATAAGCTCAGGGAGAACAAGGTGCGCCTGATTGAGGATTTTTCTTTGGGAACGCCCAAAACCAAAGAGATGGCCGCCGTGTTGGATTCCCTGGGACTTGCCGCGGAAAAGACGCTCTTTCTGACCGCGGAGTCTGACATCATCCTCTACAAATCCTGCCGCAATCTGCCGGGCGTGTTTGTCAAGAAAGCGGTGACGGCGTCCACTCGGGATCTGATGGACTGCTCCACGCTGCTGATTCAACGAAGCGCGGTGGACCCTTTTTGCAAGGGGCTTCTTCATGCCGTATAAGAGAAATGTCCTCAAGAGGCCTCTCTTGACCGAGAAGATCGCCCATCTGCAGGATGCGCACAACCAATATGCTTTCGTGGTGGAGCGAGAGGCCAATAAAATTGAAATCAAGCGGGCGGTGGAAGCGAAGTATCAGGTGAAGGTGGCGTCGGTGCGCACGATGCAGATGGAGGGGAAAGTGAAGCGCTTGGGCCGTTTCACGGGCAAGCGTGCGGACTGGAAGAAGGCGATCGTGACGCTGGCGCCCGGCGACCGCATCGAAATGGCGGAGAATGTCTGATCGCCGGTTGGGCGCAAGGAAGAATGAATCCCGATAGAAATCATGCCAGTTAAAAAACTCAATCCCACAACCCCCTCGCAACGATTTCGGACGATTCTGGATCGCTCGGATTTGGGGAAGAAAGCCCCGGAGAAGAGCCTTCTGGTGCCGATGCGCAAGAGTGGAGGGCGCAACAATCTCGGCCGCATGACGATTCGCAGTCGCGGCGGAGGCCACCGTCGCCATTACCGCATCGTAGATTTCAAGCGAAACAAGTTCGATATGCCGGCGCGAGTGGCCAGCATCGAATACGACCCGAACCGCAGCGCCA